>DASXRW010000295.1:0-6203 GCA_036506355.1 Burkholderiales bacterium | reverse complement strand
GTCCCCGCCTTCGCGGGGACGACCAAATTTCCCTAGAACAGGGTGTAGATGAACGGCGCCACGACCGAGCCTTGCGCGAGCACCAGCAGCCCGCCGATCAGCACGGTGACGATGATGATCGGCAGCAGCCAGAACTTGCGGCGTGCGCCGAGGAATTTCCACATCTGCAGGACGAGATCCATGGCGATCCTTAGAAGAGGTTCTTGAAGCTGTCGTCGGCCGGCCCGGGTGGGTCGCGGCGCTTCCAGTACGACGGCAACGCGGGGTCGTAGCGGCGCGCGAGCGCGTCGCGCCCGGCGAGCCGCATGACGAGCGCCACCGGCGTGAAGACGGCGAAGAAGATGACGCCCATGACGATCGGGCTCACCACCTTGTTCAGGAGCTCGCCGAACTTCATCCAGGCTCCCTTGAGCGGCGCGAGCCAGTGCGCGCGCGTCATGGTGACGACGGCGAGCGCGGCGCCCACGGCCATCATCCAGGGGTGATAGAACGCGCCGAAAAGCAGAAACAGGATGGCGAAAGTCCAGCCGAACTTGCGGTCGGACGGCATCAGGGCGGTGGGGGTCATAGCAGAGGGAAAATAGCGCGCGGCCTAGGGCCGGCGTCGGGGTGGCAGGGCAGTCCGGATGGACTAAGGAGAACTGCGAGTAGCGTGGCGGGGGGCAGGACGGGGCGCCCAGAGCGCGTCGTAGGCGGCCAGCAGCTTCGGCACCTCGTGGCGCCACTCCAGCTCCTCCATCACCCGCCGGCGGCCGAACTCCCCCATGGTCTTGCGCCGCTCCGGGTCGTCGAGCAGCTCGACGATCTTGGCGCCGAGATCGAGCGGATCGTTGCGCCCCGCGTAGAGCGAGGCCGTCTGCGCGGAATAACAGCCCTCGGCGAGGTCGAACTGCACGATCGGCTTGCCGAGCGCCATGTATTCCATGACCTTGTTCATCGTCGAGATGTCGTTCATGTCGGTGGCGGCGTCCGGGTTCACGCAGACGTCGGCCGTGTTCAGCATCGCGAGCATCTCGGCATCCGGCACCCGGCCGGTGAACGTCACGTAATCCGCGACATGCAGCTCCGCGGCCATCGCCTTCATCTCGTCGAGCGAGGTGCCGCCGCCCACCAGGCCGAAGTGGATATCCCGGCGACCGAGGCCGTGCACGATGTAAGAGACGGCGTGCAGCAGGTAGTCGATGCCTTCCTGGCGGCCCATGACGCCGACGTAGCCGACCAGGTGCTTGCGCCCTTTCTTCAAGCGCGGGTCGCCGGGGCCGATCTTCAACCGCTCCAGGCTGGGGCCGCTGCGCACCACGAACACCCGCTCAGGCGCGATGCCGCCGCGCGCGATGGCGATGCGGCGGTAGGAGTTGTTGGTGGCGAGCGCGATGTCGGCCGTGCGGAAGGTGAGGCGCTCCAGGAGCAGCATCAGGCGGTAGAAGAAGTCCTTGCGGCCGAACTTGGCGACGTAGAGCTCGGGGTTCGCGTCGTGGTGGTCGAACAGGAATTTCTTGCCGAAGAGCTTGTAGAAGCCGCCGATCAGGAAGAAGAGGTCCGGCGGGTTGCAGGCATGGATGACGTCGAAGCCGCGCCCGAAGAGCACGCGCAGCGAAAGCACGACGGTCCAGAAGAGCGCCGCGCTGTACTCGACGAGATAGCCGAGCGCCCCGGCCGCTTCCGTGGGCAGGTCGTAGCGCCAGATGTCGATGCCGTCGATCGCCTCGAACTTCGCCTCGTAGCCGCGCCCGGTGGGGCAGATGATCGACACGGTGTAGCCGGCGTCGCGCAGCGCGAGCGCCTCCTGCCACACGCGCCGGTCAAACGGCGATGGGAGATTCTCGACGAGAATGAGGACGCGCTTGGACGTCATCGCCTTTGAGGTAGCTCCATTCGACGTGCAGCGTGACGAAACCCGCGGGGCCTTCGGGGCCGCCGCAGACCCACAGCGTCGCCGGCTCGCCGGCGAGCGCGTCCCAGTTCACCGCCTTGAAGCCGTTCCAGGCGTTCTCGTAGCTCGTGCCGTCGCCTTTGCCGTAGCCCCTGTCGCTTTCCGGCCGGACGTAGAAGGTGCGCATTACTTGATCGCGGCGAGGCGGAAGGGATCGTCGAGGAGGCGCGCGAGGACGTACGGGATGCGCAGGCCGTTGACGTAGAACCGCAGCGCCGAGAAGCCCGCATCGAGAAACACCTCGCGCAGCTCCGACGCCGGCCCCTTGGAGCTGGTGAAGTACACGCCGCCATCCTTCAGGGCGTGGCATACGCCAGGGAGCTGGGAGATGATGAGGCTCCGGCTGAAGGCCACGTCGATGCTCGCCTCGGGCAGCGGGATGCGCACGCCGTCGTGCACCACGCGCACGAGGTTCGGCGGCCCGCCCAGGCGGCCCATGATGTCTTCGGAGCTGTCGATGGCGTAGGCGCGCTCGACGTAGCCGGCAACGCGCCGCGTGAGCGTGCAATCGCCGGCCCCGATTTCCAGGAACACCGAGTGAAGATCCAATGCGAGACGCAGCTGGCGCAGCTCGCGCTCGGCGTCTCGCTCGCGCCGCGCCAGGCGCTCGGCGCTGAAGCGCAGGCGGCCTGCAGTTGCACTTACTCCGATGCTGCGGGTTACCAGCATATGCCCTCGTAGATGCCAGCGATGGTGCGCGAGTCGGACACGCGCACGAAGTCGATGATGGTCTGCCCGTCCACAATGCGCTTGGGCACGTCGGCGAACTCGGGCGCGCCGTTGCCGATGACGATGGTCTGCGCGTGCGACAGCACCTCGTCGATGGTCGGCACCATCAGCCGCGAGATGTGCGGAATCTTGTTCAGGATGTAGTCGCGGTTCGCGCCGTGCAGGCAGGCGAGGCTCACGTTGCGGTCGTAGACGCGCAGGTCGTAGCCCTTGCCGATCAGGCGCTCGGTGAGCTCCACCATCGGGCTCTCGCGCAGGTCGTCGGTGCCGGCCTTGAACGAGAAGCCGAGGATGCCGATGCGCTTCGCGCCTTTCTCCACGACGGCCCGAACGCCCCGCTCGATCTGCAGCTGGTTGGACGGCAGCACGGAAGCCAAAATGGGCAGCTGCACGTCCAGGGTCTTGGCCTTGTACAGCAGCGCGCGCAGATCCTTCGGCAGGCACGAGCCGCCGAAGGCGAAGCCGGGCTTGAGATAGTAGGGCGAGAGGTTCAACTTCTGGTCCTGGCAGAAGATCTCCATCACCTTGTGCGCGTCGACTTCGAGCGCCTTGCACAGGCTGCCGATCTCGTTGGCGAAGCCGACCTTCAGCGCATGCCAGCCGTTGTCGGCGTACTTCACCATTTCGGCGGTCTCGATGTCGGTGCGGATCATCGGGCCGGGGGTCTTGGCGTAGAGCGCCGCGAGCAGATCGCCGCTCGCCTTGTTCACCTCGCCGATCACCGTCTTCGGCGGGTGGTAGTAGTCGTGCACCGCGGTGCCTTCGCGCAGGAACTCGGGGTTGATGCAAACGCCGAATTCCTCGCCGGCGCGCTTGCCGGAATATTTCTCGAGCAGCGGAATGACCACGCTCCTCATCGTGCCGGGCAGCATCGTGCTGCGAAACACGATCACCGGCGCGCCCGGATGGCTGGCGAGCGTTCTGCCGATCTGCTCGCACACGCGCTTCACGTATTTCAGATCGATGCCGCCGTTCGGCTGGCTCGGCGTGCCGACGCAGACGAAGCTGAGATCGGTGTGGCGCACCGCATCTTCCAGGTTGGTCGCCGCGTGCAGCCGCCCCGCCTTCACCTGCTCCGCGATGATCTCGCCGAGATCCTTCTCGATGATCGGCGAGCGCCCTTCGTTGATCAGATCGACCTTGGTCCGCTCCGGATCGACGCCGATGACTTCGTGGCCTTCTTTTGCCAGGAGGCCCGCGGATACCGCCCCGACGTACCCGAGCCCCAACACGCAGATTTTCATAGGGGAGAAGGATGCGTGAATTTCTTTGAGCGCCGCACCGAAGCGGGCTCGCGCTTCGTAGTCCGCGCGGGATGACGCGCGCGCCCGACGATCCAGATGTACTAGAGGACCTGCTGCGCGGTCCTCCGCAGCTACGTCAGCGTGTCAATAGGCGGTGAAGCACGGCTCGGCATCGGGCTGCGTAGCAAATCATGGTTCCAACGGATGCCGCGAGCCGTCAGGCCGCGGCGATCTGGATCGTCGTGCGAAGCAGTGTCGGCGCGGCGAGCTTCGCGCGCCAGGCGATCGTGCTGGTCGGCTGGCGGCGGTCGAAGCCGCGCGACACCCAGCCAAGGAGCGGCGAGAGGCTGCCGCGGTAGAGCTCGGTGGCGCCGTTCGCCGGCAGCACCAGGCGCAGCGCGATGCCGTCGCGCTCGATGAGATAGCCCTGCGCCACGGCGTCGACCCGGCAGTCCTCGGCGCAGTGAAAGAAGAGCTCGATCTCGTGGCTTTCTGCCATCTCGAGACTGTCCTCGATCAGCAGCCGCCGCGTGCTCTTATCGAGCTCGATCAGCCGCCGGTGCTTCACCGGGTTCTCGAGCCGCGCGTAGCCGTCGTGCCAGCCCTCGAAGCTGTCCTTCTCGGAGGAGGATAGCCACAGGCCGCAGCCGGCGCGCGCCTTCTTTAGCCACAGGAAATTGCCGCCCTGCTCCGACTGGTCGCGGCCGTCGATGCGCAGGGTGTTGTGCGCAGCGGTGCCGCGGAAGTACTGCCGCCAGCGCTCCTGCGTGTGATACGCGTAGGTGCCGGGGTCGATCAGGAACTCGCGCCCGCCCACCGACAGCGTGAACGAAAGCGCGTCGGCGTGCCCGTGCGCCGCGATCGACGTATAGCCGAGCGGGCCAGCGTCCACGACGGCGCGGATTTCATTCGGCGTGTCGAAGTCGGCGCCGAGGATGTAATACCCGCCTTCCGGGAAGGTCTGGCGCTGCGGCAGGCGCGTCGCCTCGGTGTCGAGCGCCTGGTACTCGGCCGCGGCGCGCGCCCCGAGCAGCCAGCGCGCCTTGTCGTCGAGACGCCCCGCCTTGAGCTTGAAGTCGCCGCGCCGGAAGAGCAGCGCGCCGATGGCGAGCGCCGAGCGGTAAGGAGAGAAGGCGCCATCCTGGTCGAGGCGCACGACATGGCCGTCGTCGGCGTCGCCGAACATCGGCACGTTGCCGCCGCGGTCCATGATGGAAGCGATGAAGTCCATCATCGCCTCGATGCGCGATTCATAATCGGCGGAGAACCATTCGCCGTTCGCCTTGCCGGCGAGCAGGCACAGCACCAGCATGTCGAGCACGAACTGCTGGTACCACACCGCCTGCTCGCGGTTGACGCCGTCGGGCGCGTTTTGCGCGAGCGCTTCCCGTTCGAGAATTTTCTTGGAGCAGGCAACCCATTCGCGCATTTCGCCCCAGTGCGGCCAGGTCACACCGGCGATGAACAGGCCCGCCGCCTCGCCGATCAGGTGGTTGTTGGCCGAGGAGTGCGCCGAAAACCAGTGGCGGATGAAGTGCGCGTGCTCGTAGACCGAGCGCAGCCAGCGCGCCTTGAACTCCTCGTCGGCGATCGGCTGGACCAGCTGCCAGGCGATCGACCAGTTGATGAGGCGCAGGCCCGCCTCGAGCGCGCTCGACCAGTTCGGCCCGCGGCCGTAAGGGCAGGCGATGAACCAGCTGTCGAGCTGGGTGGCGAGCGTGTCGAAGTAATGCCGGTCGCCGGTCAGCGCGTAGGCCTGGGCGAGGGTCACGAGCTGCAGGTGCCGGTTGGGCTCCCACAGGTACTTGATGTCGCCGACGAGATCCGGGTCGCGGTAGTCGAGCAGCTTGCCGAAGGCGAGCGGCGCCTCGATGCCGGTCTTCGGATCGCGGTTCCAGCGCGGCGGCACGCCGAGCTCGAGCTCGCGCAGCGCGAAGACATCCATCCGGCCCTCGGCGATGCGCTCGGCCGCGGCGAGATACGGCGCCGACTCAATCCCGGCATCGCGATGCACCCACGGCTTCGCCGCGCTCGCCAGGTCAGGCGCGGGCAGCGCCGGCGCGCGCAGCAGGCCCGAGCGCTCGGCGTGCGCCTGCGCCGCGCGCAGCGCGCGGTGGGCCACCTCGACCGGCGTCATGCAGCGCAGCCGGTTGAGACGCCACTTGAGCGTCCGCTTCAGCTTCGGCGGTACGTCCGGTGCCAGATTTCGAGGTTCAGAAGCGTCCACAGGGTCTCTTCGTGGTTTTTCTTCACGGCGAGGTGCTCGTCCAGCATGCGATCGAGCACGCTTCCGTCGT
>DASXRW010000294.1:0-7535 GCA_036506355.1 Burkholderiales bacterium | reverse complement strand
ATCCGCGACGGCCGCGTGCTGGTCCTTGGCGTGAGTTCTCCCCAGCGCACGAGCCTGCTGCCCGAAGTGCCGACCATCGCCGAGTCCGGCGTGCCCGGCTTTGAATTCACCTTCTGGAACGGCCTGTGGGCGCCGGCAGGCACGCCGACGACGATCGTGGAAAAGATCGCGCGCGACCTCGCGCAGCTCGTCGCCACGGCGGAGGTGCGCGAGCGCCTCGCGCGCCTGGGCGCCGAGCCGATGGCCATGACGCCCGCCGAGTTCGCGCGCTTCGTGCGAGCCGAGACCGAAGCTGCGGAACGGATCGTCCGGATTTCCGGCATCAAGGCACAATGAGCCACGCAGAGGAGGATCGAATGACGGCGCGACACCCGCGGCCAGCGGAGCTTCAGGGCATGTCCATCGAAGAAATTGCGCAGCGCTATGTCGCGCGCTTTCGCGACCGCAAGGCCGACTGGGCCGCGTTCGAGGACGCGAAGCTCGAAGGCTTCAAGCGCGCGCAGCACCGCTTCATCGGCGCCGGCGGCTCCGGCAAGCACGGCGATGCGAGCGTCATTCCGCCGCGCGGCTTCACCCTCTCCATCATGTACGTCGAGCCCGGCCAGGGCAACGCCGCGCATACGCACGAAGTCGAGGAAGTGTTCTTCGTCCTCCAAGGGCACCTGACCGCATTCCTCGAAGACGAAAGCGGCCGGCGCCTCGACGTGCGGCTCGGACCCTGGGAATGCATCGCCTGCCCGCCCGGCGTGATCCACGGCTATATCAACGAGAGCCTCGAGCCGGTGTATTTCCAGGTGATGCTCGGCCGCGCGCGGCCCGAGACCATGGGCTACGCCGACGAGCAGCTCTACCAGCGGCGCGACGCGCACCTGAAGGGCTGAGCATGTCTCGGCTTTGGCTTCTAGTGCTTGCGCTCACGGTGCATACCGCGCTTGCCCAGCCCTTCCCCAGCAAGCCGATCCGGCTCATCGCGCCCTTCGCACCCGGCGGCGCGCTCGACCTCATCGCGCGCGGCGTCGGCGCGAAGCTCTCCGAGAGCACCGGGCAGCCGGTGATCGTGGAAAACCGCGCCGGCGCTTCAGGGGCCATCGGCTCGGAGTTCGTCGCGAAATCCGCGCCCGACGGCTACACGCTGCTTCTGGGTGCCACCACGACGCATGGCATCAACCCGGCCTTCAATCCGAAGAGCCTGCCTTACGACGCGGTGAAGGACTTCACCGCGGTGAGCCTCGTCGCCACCATCCCGCACGCGCTGATCGTGAACGCGCGCCTGCCGGTGAACTCGGTGCAGGATCTCGTGCGCCTGGGGAAGACGCGCTCGCTCAACTACGGCTCGGCGGGCAACGGCTCGCCGCATCACCTCGCCGCCGAGCTCTTCAAGTCGCTGACCGGAATCCAGGCGGTGCACGTGCCGTACAAGGGCTCCGGTCCGGCGCTCGCCGACCTGATGGCGGGCAATCTCGATTTCATCTCGGTCGAATACACCGCCGCGGAACCGCACGTGAAGGCCGGCAAGCTGAAGGCGCTCGCGCTCGCGACGCGCGAACGTGTTCCAGGGATCGATCTGCCGACCGTCGCCGAAGCCGGCTATCCCGGCTTCGAGGTCACGTCCTGGTATGCGATCTTCGGCCCGGCGGGCATGCCGCCCGAGGTGACGCAGAAGCTTTCCGCCGAGATCCACAAGGCGGTGACGCAGACCGACCTGCGCGATCGGCTGCAGGGCCTGGGCACCACGCCGATCGGCTCGAGCTCGGCGGAGCTCGCTTCCTATCAGCGCAGCGACATCGAGCGCTGGACCAAGGTGGTGAAGGCGGCCGGCATCAAGCCCGAGCAATGAAGCTGCCCGCGTTCGAATACGCCGCGCCCGCCACCCTCGGCGAGGCGCTGAGCCTGCTTGCCGCCAATCCCGGCGCCAAGGCGCTCGCCGGCGGGCAAAGCCTGATTCCGACCATGGCATTTCGTCTTGCAGCGCCATCGATGCTGGTGGATCTGGGCAAGCTGAACGAGCTGGCACAGATTTCGGTGGCTGCGAACGGCGTACGCCTGGGCGCGCGCGTGCGCTGGCGCGACATCGAGGACGACGCGCGGCTGTCGAGCGCGCATCCCCTGCTGGTCGAAGCGATCTCGCATGTCGCGCATTACCAGATCCGCAACCGCGGCACCGTCGGCGGCAGCCTGGCGCACGCCGATCCGGCCGCCGAGATGCCCGGCATCGCCGTGACCTGCGACGCGCAAATCATCGTTGCGGGGCCGAAGGGCAGCAGATCCATCGCCGCGAGCGCCTTCTTCACCGGTGCGCTCTCCACCGTGCTCGCCGATGACGAGCTGATCGTCGAGATTCGCCTGCCGGCGTGGCCGGCGCAGCGGCGCTGGGCGTTCGAGGAGTTCTCGCGCCGGCGCGGCGACTTCGCGCTCGCGGGTATCGCCCTCTTCTACGATATGGACAGCGCAGGCCGGGCGATAAATGCGCACGTCGGGGTCATCGGCGCCTGCCACCGGCCGCATCGCGTGCCGCAGGCGGAAGCGGCTCTAAATGGACGGGTACTGGATCCCAAGGCCATCGAAGGAGCCGCGCGCGCATTGGAAGCGGCGCTCGAGCCGCCGAGCGACCTCCATGCGAGCGCGGCCTATCGGCGCTCGCTCGCCGGCACGCTGCTCGAACGCGCATTGATGAGGACGCTATGAAACGACTGGCTTTGCTCCTATGGATGGTCGCGAGCACCGCGATCGCACAGCCCTTCCCCGCAAAGGCGGTGCGCTGGATCGTGCCCTTTCCGCCCGGCGGGGCGACCGACATCATCGCGCGCATCGTGGCGCAGAAGATGACCGAGTCCTGGGGCCAGCCGGTGGTGGTCGAGAACCGCGCCGGCGCTGCCGGGGCGATCGGCTCCGACGCGGTGGCGAAGTCTGCGCCGGACGGCTACACGATCCTGATGGGCACCACCTCAACGCATGCGGTGGGCCCGGCGATCAACCCCAAGCTGCCCTACAACACGCTCACGGATTTCACGCCGGTCACGCTGGTCGCGACCTTTCCCAACGTCCTGGTCGGACATCCGTCGACGGCGAGCTCGCTGCAAGAGCTGATCGCGTTGCTCAAGGCGAATCCCGGCAAGTACGCCTTCGGCAGCTCGGGCGCCGGCAGCTCGACGCATCTCACGGGCGAGCTCTTCAAGCTGATGACGCAGACCGACGTCAATCACATTCCCTATAAGGGCACCGGGCCGCTGCTCAACGACCTGATGGGCGGCCAGGTGGCGTTCGCCTTCGACCAGATCACCGCCGTCATGTCGCCGATCCAGGCGGGCAAGATGCGCGCGCTCGGCGTCGCGAGCCGCGAGCGCAATCCGGCGCTGCCGGAGGTGCCGGCGATTGCGGAAGTGCTGCCGGGATTCGAGTCGGTCGCCTGGGTCGGCATCCTCGGCCCGGCAAAGATGCCGCAGGAGCTCGCGACGCGCATCCAGCTCGAAACCAGGCGCATCCTGCAGCTTCCGGACATCGCGCAGCGCATGAAGGAGCTCGGCGCGACGCCGGTCGCGAGCGCGCCCGCGGAGTTCGCTGCGTTCATGGCGAAGGATACCGAGAAGTGGCGCAGCCTCGTCGCCACCGCGAAGATCAAGATCGAGCAATGAAGATCCGCTTCCAGCTGAACGGCCGCGCGGCCGAGGCCGACGTTCCTGCGCGCACCACGCTCGTCGATTGCATTCGCCATGAGCTGCGGCAGACCGGCACGCACGTCGGCTGCGAGCACGGCGTGTGCGGCGCGTGCACCGTGATCGTCGACGGCGCCGCAGTGCGCTCGTGCCTGATGCTCGCGGTGCAGGCCGATGGCGCGACGGTCGTCACCGTCGAGGGACTCTCCGACGAAGCCAAGTTGAGCCCATTGCAGGCGGCGTTCCGCAAGCATCACGCGCTGCAATGCGGCTTCTGCACGCCGGGAATGCTCACCACGGCGCACGCGCTGCTGAGCGAAGAGCCCGACGCGGACAAGGCGCGCATCCGCGAAGTGCTGTCGGGAAATCTTTGCCGCTGCACCGGCTACATTCCCATCGTTGAGGCGGTATACGAGGCGCGCGCGGCCTATCAGAAATGAAGACCATTGGAAAACCCGTCGAGCGCTTCGAGGACCTGCGCCTGCTGCGTGGACGCGGCTCCTATGTCGACGACCAGCACGCCGAGGGCATGCTGCACGCCGCGATTTTGCGCAGCACGGTGGCGCATGGGCGCATCCGCGCCATTGTCGTGGAGAAGGCGCGGGCGATGCCCGGAGTGCATGCCGTATTCACGGCCGATGATGTCGCCAAGGGCGCTCCGGTGCCCACCATCCCGCTGCGCCTCGCGCCGCTGCCCGAGCTCGTGCCGTTCGAGCAGCCGGTGATCGCGCAGCGCGAGGTGAACTACGTCGGGGAGCCTCTCGCGCTGGTGATAGCCGACACGCTGGCCCAGGCGGAGGACGCCCTGGACGCAATCGAGCTCGACATCGAATCCCTGCCCGCAGTGGTCGACTGCCACGAAGGGCGGCTCGCGATCACCTACACCGCAGCGAAAGGCGACGCGCTCGGCGCCGCGGCGCCTTATCGCCGCAAGGAGCGGCTTGCGGTGCAGCGCCATACCGCGGTGTGCATGGAGCCGCGCGGGCTGCTCGCGACCTGGGACGGCGCGCGCACCAAGCTCACGGTATCGGGCGCGGCGAAGGTGCCGTTCTCCACGCGGCGCATGCTGGCGAAGAACATGGACCTGCCGGAGGAATGCATCGACATGCTCGAGCCCGACGTCGGCGGCGGCTTCGGCGTGCGCGGCGAGTTCTATCCCGAGGATTTCCTGATCCCGTTCGCCGCGCGCCGCCTCGGCCGTCCGGTGAAATGGACCGAGGACCGCCGCGAGAACCTGCTCGCTTCCAACCACTCGCGCGAGATGGACTGCGAGATCGAGATCCTGTGCGAGCGCGACGGCCGGATCGTGGCGCTGCGCGGCACGGCGTGGGTCGACATGGGCGCCTACATGCGCGCCAACGGCTCGATCCCGCCGCGCAACGTCGCCCAGTTCCTCTCCGGCCCGTATCGCGTGCCGAACATCCACGTCCAGTCGCACGCGCTGCTCACCAACAAGACGCCGGTGGGCACCTATCGCGGCCCGGGCCGTTTCGAGGCCGACTTCTTCCGCGAGCGCCTGCTCGAGATGGCGGCGAAGGACCTCGGCATCGATCCGGTCGAGTTCCGCCGGCGCAACCTGCCAAGGAGCGATGAGCTGCCCTACGCGCTTGCCACCATCACGCCGCCGGAAAAGAAGGAGCAGCTCGACACCGGCGATTACGCCGCGGCGCTGGATCGCTGCCTCGCGGAATTCGATTGGGCGAAGAAGGTGCAGCTCAACGGTCGCCTGGTGGAAGGCCGCTACCACGGCGTCGCGATCGCGTGCTTCATCGAGGGCGGCGCGGCCGGGCCGCGCGAGAACGCGCGCATCGAGCTCGACGGGCGCGGCGGTGCCACGGTGTACGTGGGCTCGGCGAACGTCGGCCAGGGGCTCGAGACGGTGTGCGCGCAGATCGCGGCCGAGGCGCTCGATCTGCCGATGGACAGGATCCGCGTGCTGCACGGCTCGACCACCCATCTCAAGGAAGGCTTCGGCGCCTTTCATTCGCGCTCGGTGGTGATGGGCGGCTCGGCGATCCTCGATGCGGCAAGGAAACTGAAAGACTCTGGCGCGCGAAGCGCCGAAGGCACTTTCGCCGGCCACCAGCACACCTATTCCTACGGCAGCGCCGCGGCCCATGTGGCGGTCGACCCGCGCACCGGCCATGTCCAGCTCGTCGACTACGTGATGGTCGAAGACGTCGGCCGCGTCATCAATCCGCTCACCGCGAACGGCCAGGCGGTCGGCGCGGTCGTGCAAGGGCTCGGCGGCACGTTGCTCGAGCACCTGCAATACGACGCCGAGGGGCAGTTCCTTACCGCCTCGCTCGCCGATTACCTGCTGCCCGGCGCCGACGATTTCCCCAGCATCCGCGCGATCATCACCGGCAACTCGCCCTCGCCGAACAATCCGCTCGGCGCCAAGGGCGCCGGCGAAGGCGGCATCGTGCCGGTAGGCGGCGTGGTCGCGAATGCGGTCGCCGCCGCGCTCGCTCCCCTCGGCGTCGAGCCGCGCGCGCTTCCGCTCTCGCCGCCGCGCGTCTGGGAATTGGTGAACGCCCGCCGGTAGTGGTGCTCTTCGTCTGCACCGGCAACATCTTCCGCAGCCTGACGGCGGAATATGCGCTGCGCCGGGAACTGGGCGCGCAGAGCGCCATCGCGGTGGCATCCGCCGGCATCCACGACTACCCGCATGTAGTGCGCCCGAACGTGCGCGATTACCTGCTGGAGAAAGGGCTCGATGTGCGCGCGCACCAGCGGCGCACGCTGACGCGGGAAATTCTCGCACCCGCCGAGCTGGTGATCGCGATGAGCACGGATCATCAGCGCGTTCTCCATGAACGCTTCGGCCGGAGCGCGCCAGTGTTCCTCGAGGCTTGCGGCGGCGCCTGCGAAGCGTTACCGGATATCGAGGAGGTAGTGCTCGACTACAAAACCAACACGGCGGCGGTCGAGGCGCACGTGCGCAAGACCATCGACACCATCATCGAGCTCACGCCGCGATTGGCGCAGCGCCTTCAGGAGCTGCGCTCGAGCCGGTAGCGCAGCACGTGGTCGCCGTGGCTCGCGGCGCTCTTGCCGACGCCGATCCAGCCGCGCTCGCCGAGCACCGCCTCGCCGCGGCGCAGCCTGACCTCGCGCGTCGTGCCGTCGACCATGAGGAAAGTCCCGTTGGTCGACTGATCGGCGATGAAGAAATGACCGTCCCGCAAGAAGACGCGCGCGTGCAGCCGCGAGGCATTCTCGGTCGCGACCACCACTTCGTTGGTCGCGTCGCGGCCGATGCGCACCACAGCCGTGCCGTCCGCGACGTGCGTTTCGCCTGCGTACGTCAGCTTGAGCACCCAGGTCCACGCCGCGTGCGGGCCGGCGCCACCGGCGAGCTCGTTGATGCGCGTCGTGTCCGGATCGGCGCGCCAGAGCACCTCGCACACCGTCACTTCGGTCTTGCGTCCGCGCACCTTGGTGGCATAGAGCTCGCGGCAGCGCTGGCGCAGCTCGGGCGGGAGCGATTCGACCGTCTGCCGCGTGGTGAGCACCTGCGCCGCGTTGGCGAGCGAGACGAGCCGCGCGCAGACGTTCACCGTGTCGCCGAACACGTCGCGGTCCTTGATCACCACCGGGCCGAAGTTATAGCCGATCTTGATCCTCAGTCCCTGCTTGCCCTTGGGGTCGACCTTCGCGGCGGCTTCCTGCATGCCGCAGGCGGCGCGGAACGCCGCGTCGGCTTCGCGGAACTGGCACACCATGCCGTCGCCCAGCGTCTTCACCGTGACGCCGCCGTTCGTGTTGACTTCCTTGTCGAGCGCCTTGAACAGGCTGTTGATGAGCGCGAGCGCCTTGACGTCCCCGATCCTCTCGTAGATCGCAGTGCTCTCGCAGACGTCGGAGAAAAGGATGGCG
>DASXRW010000293.1:0-3234 GCA_036506355.1 Burkholderiales bacterium | reverse complement strand
CGGTGCAGCTCGCCCGCGACGTCGATGTGCGCCTCGAGCGCGAGCGCCGCGTCGAGCACCGACTCGACGCGCTCGACGCCGTGCGCCTCGATCGAGAGCTGGATGCGGTGCGCGTGCGCCGCGGCGGTCTCGACGATGTTGCCGCCCGCCATGGCGTGGAAGCGCGCGAACAGCTGGTTGTTCTTGGCGAAGTCGGCGTGGCCGAGCACGTGCGCCGTCACCAGCGCGTTCTCGGCGGTCGAGTTGCCGTCCATCAGAAACGCGCGGCACGGATCGCCCGGGAACATCACCTCGAAGATCTTCGAGTGGCCCATGCTCTGGCGCACGAGCTGGTGGATGTAGCGCACGCCGAAGGACCAGTGCGGCATGCGCACCGGCAGGCCATAGACCGCGATCTCGGTCATGAGCGAGGCCGGCGCCATCTCGAAGTCGACCGGGTAGTAGTCGAGCCCGAGCCGGTGCGCGAGCGCTTCGATGCGCTCGGCGTAGTCTTCCAGCTCAGTCACTCTGGCTTTGCGCCGTGAAGAACTCGCGGATCGCGCTCCACACGTCGTCCTGCGAGGCGAGGTGGCTGGTGCCGACCGCGAGTCCCGCGCCCTTGAGCTCGGTGAAGATCTCGGCGAGCTGCGTGTCGCGCGGCCGGAAGGTGGCGACGCCGCCGGTCTCGCAGTAGCCGCTGTAGTTCACCTGCTCGGCGATCTCGGCGAGAGAGGCGCGCGCCTCGTCGCGGTCCTCGGCGGCGTTCTCGCCGTCGGAGGCGTAGAAGAAGTAGACGTTGTAGCGGCTCGGGTCGTAGCGCTTTTCCATCACGTCGAGCGCGAGGCGCGCGACGCTGGAGGTCACCGTGCCGCCGCTCGAGGACGCCTGGAAGAACTGGCTCTCGTCGAATTCCCAGGCCTGCGCCGCGTGGGCGAGGAACACGGTCTCGACCTTGGCGTACTGGCGCCTGATGCCTTGCAGCGCGAAAAAGAAAAACTGCTTGGCGAGCCGCCGCTGCGCTTCGTCCATGCTGCCCGAGACGTCGAGCGCGAAGATCACCGCGGCGTTGGTCGCGGGCGAGGGCCGGCGCACCAGCTGCCGGAAGCGCAGGTCGTCGTTGACGAGGGAGAGGGGCTCCTCGTCGACCGTGGTGGTGCCGTTCCCTTGAATGGCGTGGCGCTTCACCGCCTCCTTCATCGTGCGGCGCCGATCGAGGCGCGAGCGCGCCCCGCGCTTATCCCAGCCTTCGCGGACGTATTCGGCCTGGTCCATAGTCGCGGTGCGCTTGGGCTTGAGCTCCGGGAGCTTCAACTCCTCCCACAGCCAGTCGACGATCTCGTCGAGCTTCAGCTCGACGACGAAGCGGATCTCGCCGTCGTTGGTGCCGCCCGCCTGGCCCTGCTCGCCGCCTTCCTCGCGGCCGGGCTGCAAGACGTCGCCGGGCTCGCCGCGCCCCTGGCCCGCGCCCTGCTGCACGGCGGCGTCGGCGAGCCGCAGCCGCGAGTGCTCGAGGAACTTGACCGGCACGGCCACCGTGCGGCTGCCGGGGCCGGTCATCAGGTCGGAGCTCGCGAGGAGCTCGGGCAGCGTGTCCTTGACGGCGTCGCGGACTTTCTCGTTATGCCGCAGCCAATCCCTCGCACCCCTCGAAAAGAGGTCGTACCAGGGGGTTTCGGCTGCGATACGGATCGTCATTCCTGCGCGAGCAGCGTAGTGACGTAGTTGAGGGCTTCGCGAGCGCTGTGCGGGTCGTAGCCATACTCGTCGACCAGGCGCTTCTCGACCACCGAGATCTTCTGGCGCGTCTCGTCGTCGGGGCGCGCCGCCGAGGAGACCAGGCGCAGCACGTCGCGCCGGCTCTCGAAGAGGTACTGCTCCACCGCGTCGTGCAGCGGAGCGTGGCTGTCGAGGGTGAATTTCTCGCCGCGCTTGTAGGCGCCCATCGCCTTCCTCACCACCTCCTGGCGGAAGGAGAGCTTGCCCGACTCGGAGATGCGGATCTTCTCCTCCACCGAACGCAGGAAGCGCTCATCGGGCTTGCGCTCCTCGCTGGTGATCGGATCGCGCAGCGTGCGGTTGTCGAGCGTCGCTTCCACCTCGTCGAGATACTTGTCGAGCAGCTGCTGTGCCTCCTGCTCGAACGAGACGAACAGCGCCTTGTGCACGTCTTCCTTGACCCAGCGGTTGTAGAAGTCCTTGCGCACGGCGACCAGGAAGTCGACCCACTTGCGTTTTTTCTTGCCGTCGATCCTGACGTCGGACTCGATCGCATCCTTGAGCGCGATCAGGACATCCATGGTGGTGAGGCTGCGCGCCTCGGACTGGATGATGGCGTTGGAGAGCGCGTTGATCACGAAGCGCGGCGAGACGCCGGCGAGCCCCTCGTCCGGATTCTTCGCGCGCATCTTCGCCGCGTCGCCGGGCGCCACGCCCTCGACGTCCTCGCCCGCGTAGAGGCGCACCTTCTTGACGTTGTCGGCGTCGCGCTCCTCGGCCTCGCCGACGCGCGAGAGCACCGCGAATACGGAAGCGACATGCAGGGCGTGCGGGTCGAGATGCACCTCGCGGAACGCCTGCGTGGAAGAGCACAGCTTGCGGTAGATGCGCGCCTCTTCCTTGTAGTCGAGCGTGTAGGGGACCTGGATGATTACCATCCGGTCGAGCAGCGCCTCGTTCTCGGGCTCCTGCAGGAACTTGCGGAACTCGGCGAAGTTGGTGTGCGCGACGATGGTTTCGTCGAGGCTGATGAGCGGGAAGCGCGACACCTTGACGTTTTTCTCCTGCGTCAGCGTAAGGAGCAGGTACAGGAACTCGCGCTTCACTTTGAGGATCTCGATCATCTCGAGGAGGCCGCGGCTCGCGGCGAACACCGCGCCCGACCAGGACCAGGCGCGCGGATCGCCCTCATCGCCGAACTCCGACACCTTGGAGAGGTCGACCGAGCCGACCAGGTCGGCGATGTCCGCCGTCGTCGGGTCGTGCGGCGCGTAGGTGCCGACGCCGATGCGTCCGGCTTCGGAGATGAAGATGCGCTGCACCGGCATCTGCATGAAGTCGCCGTTGAACTCGTGCTGCAGGCGGCTCGCGCAGAACGGGCACATCTCCCCAGTGATCTCGACGCCATAGGTCTGGCGGAACTGCGGGCGCAGCGTGTGCGGGATGAGATGCAGCGGCGACTCGTGCACCGGGCAGCCGTGGATCGCGTAGAGCGCGCCGGCGTCGGTCTGGCTGTAGGCTTCCAGGCCGCGCTTGAGC
>DASXRW010000292.1:0-1975 GCA_036506355.1 Burkholderiales bacterium | reverse complement strand
CTGCGTGATGTCGCTCAGCGCGCCGACCAGCTTGACGACGCGGCCGTTCGCGTCGCGCAGGCCGATGCCGCGGTCGAGCACCCACTTGTAGCCGCCGCGCGCATCGGCGATGCGGTACTCGTGCTCCAGTTGCGCCGTGCGCCCCTTGAAATGCTCGACAAGCGCCGCGCGGTAGCCGGGAAAGTCCTCGGCATGCACGCGCGTGTTCCAGGCGGCGGGCGTCAGCTGCTCGGCGGTGATGGAAAAGAACGCCTTGGCGCGCTCGGTCAGGTAGAGCGCACCGGTGGCGAGATCCCACTCGTAGATCCCCTCGACCGCGGCCGAGGTGGCGACGGCATAGCGCTCTTCGGCCTGCTTGAGGGCGGTGATGTCTCCGGTCGAGCCGACGACGCGGTAGACGCGGCCCTTATTGGGACCGGCGCGGCGCCGCAGGCCGACACCGTGCTGCCGCGCCCAGCGCCAGCTGCCGTCGAGCGCCCGGTAGCGGTAATCGCATTCGAAGCGTTCGGTCTTGCCCTTGAAGTGGTCGATGAACCCGCCGATATAGCGTGGCAGATCGTCCGGATGGATGCGGTTGCGCCATCCAGCCGTGCTGTTAAGGATCTCGTGCGGCAGGCCAAGCGCGTTCAGCACGCGCTCGCTATAGCGGATGGTGTCCTTCTCGACGTTCCAGTCGTAGACGCCTTCGTTGACACCTTCCATCACGGCATCGTGCAGCTCGGCGAAGCTGAGCAGCCTCTCCTCGGCCCGCTGCACGCGCCTTTTCAGCGCGCTCGAGCCGGCGGGTGTACGCCGTTTTTTGGGTCGGCGGGACGCCATTCCTCCCCCGAATGCAATGTCTATCCGAGCATACCCCGTAGAATTCGCGCCTGCCAATGAACGCGCTTCTCGCGTGGTATTTCGTGGCGGTGTGGGGCTCGGGCTACGTCGCCACGAAAATCGGCCTGCAGTACGCGCCGCCGTTCACCTTCCTCACGCTGCGGTTCTGCTTCGGCCTGCTGTGCCTCGCGCCGATCGTCGCGTTGTGGAAGCCGAAGTGGCCGCAAACCGGCGCCGAGCTCGGCCACGTCGTCGTCGCGGGGCTGCTGATGCATGCCGTGCAGCTCGGCGCGAGCCACTACGCGCAGTACCTGGGCATGTCCGCGGGCGTCACCGCGCTGATCATTTCGTCCCAGCCGCTCCTCACCGCGATCATCGCCTCGCGCTGGCTGCACGCGCGCCTTGCGCCCGGGCAGTGGGCGGGCGTGTTCATCGGCCTCGCCGGCGTCGCCCTCGTCGTGTGGCACAAGATCGACGTCCGCGAGGTCACGGCCGGCAGCCTGGCCGCGACCGTCATCGCCTTGCTGGGCGTAACGGCTGCCACGCTGTATCAGCGCGCGTTTGCGCCGCAGACGGACCTAAAGGCTGCCGCGGTGATCCAGTTCGCCGCCACGGCGGCGGTGCTGGGACCCCTTGCACTGGCGGTGGAGGGCTTCACGGTCCGCTGGAGCTGGGAGCTCGTCGCCGCCATCGCCTTCCTGGTGATCTTCGCCTCGTTCCTCGCGGTGAGCGCGCTGCACATCCTCATGCGGCACGGCGAGGCGACGCGCGTCGCGAGCATGATGTATCTGCCGCCAATCTTCGCCGTGGTGCTGGAGCTCGCGCTCTTCGGCCTGCTGCCGAGCGCGCTGACACTCGCCGGCATCGCGGTGACCTGCATCGGCGTGGCCATGACCGTCTGGACGAAGCCTTGGAAATCGCGTACTTCGTAGCGCTGAACGTCCTGGGGCATCTCTGCTTCGTCGGCAGCCGCATGACGACGACGCTCTTTGCCCTCAAGCTCGGCGCCTCGGAGCTGACGGTTGGCGTGCTGCTCGCGCTCTTCGCCGTACTGCCGATGCTGTTGTCGGTCACTGCCGGACGCATCATCGATCGGCTCGGGCCGCGCCGGCCGGTGATGATCGGCCTCGCGACGCTCGCCTGCGCGGCGGCGCTG
>DASXRW010000291.1:0-6046 GCA_036506355.1 Burkholderiales bacterium | reverse complement strand
CGCAGCGAAGATCGCCACCGGTCATTACGCGCGGGTGGATACGGCGAATGGGCGCCACCGGCTCCTGCGGGGCGTGGATGCGGGCAAGGACCAGAGCTACTTCCTGCACCGCCTTACACAGGAGCAGCTCACGCGCGTGCTGTTTCCCGTCGGCGAGCTCGAGAAGCGCGAGGTGCGCCGCATCGCGCTCGAGGCCGGGCTGCCGAACCATGCCAAGAAGGATTCGACCGGCATCTGCTTCATCGGCGAGCGGCCGTTTCGCGAGTTCTTGAACCGCTACCTGCCGAAGGTTCCGGGCCCGATCGTCGACGACAAGGGCCGCGCGATCGGCGAGCACATCGGGCTCGCCTTCTACACCATCGGCCAGCGCAAAGGCATCGGCATCGGTGGCGCGGGCGAGCCGTGGTACGTGGCGGGCAAGGACCTCGCGACGAACAAGCTCATCGTGGTGCAAGGCCACGACCATCCGCTCCTGATGAAGCGTTCGCTTGCAGCCGACGCAACCACTTGGATCGCCGGGTCGGCGCCGCGCGAGAGCTCGCAGCACACGGCGAAGACGCGCTACCGGCAGGCGGATGCGCCGTGCACGCTAAGCAGGGTGCTCGAGAGCGAGATCGAGGTGGACTTCGCGACGCCACAATGGGCGGTGACGCCGGGACAGTCGGTGGTGCTTTACGACGGCGAGGCCTGCCTCGGCGGCGGCGTGATTACCTAAGGCGCTCTGCGCCGCCTACTTCGGTGCCTGCGGCACGGTATCGGCGAAGGCGGCGCGCTCCATCAGCTTGCGATAGTGGCGCGTCACGCCGGCGTACTCGCTTTCCCAGTCGACCTCGCCGGGCTTGCGGAAGCCCAACCAGCCGATCGAGCAGCCGACCGCGATGTCGGCGAGCGAGTAGCGGTCGCCGTGGCACCAGGTGCGGCCTTCGAGCTCTTTCGCCATGACTGCCATGCCGCGGTGGATGCGCGCGACCTGCTTGTCGGTCCAGGCCTTGCTGCGCTCGCGCTTTTCACGCAGCGTTTCATAGCGCACGAGGAGGCCGGCATCGAGCACGCCGTCGGCGAGCGCCTCCCAGCGCCGCACGGCGACGCGCTCGCGGGTCTCGTCGGGGATCAGGCGGTTGATCGGCGCGCGGGCATCGAGGAATTCGACGATCACGCGCGAGTCGTAGAGCGCGGTGCCGTCGTCGAGCACCAGCGTCGGCACCTTGCCGAGCGGGTTATGCGCGTTGACCGGGTTCTCGGCCGGGTTGACGTCGACCAGCTCGAGCTCGCATTCGATCTTCTTCTCGGCGAGCACGACGCGCACTTTGCGCGTATAGGGGCTGGCGAGCGAGGCGAGGAGCTTCATGGTGGGGCGCGATTATACCTAGCGTAAACACGCCCTAACGCGCCGCCTCAGCGCCGGGATGACATCGGCTGCGAACCAGGGATTCGCTTTCAACCAGCCCTTGTTGCGCCAGCTGGGGTGCGGCAGCGGAAAGAAATCGGGCAGGTAGTCGCGGAAGGCGCGCACCGTTTGCGCGACCGATGTCTTGCGGCGTGGGCCCAGGTAGTACTTCTGCGCGTATGAGCCGACGAGCAGCGTGAGGCCGAGGCGCGGCAGTGCCGCGCGGAATTTCGGCTGCCACAGCGGCGCGCATTGCGGCATCGGCGGCAAGTCGGCGCCTTCGACGGTGCCGGGATAGCACAGGCCCACCGGCACGATCGCGATGCGCGAGGTGTCGTAAAAGGTTGCGCGGTCCATGGCGAGCCACTCGCGCAGCACGTCGCCGGAGGGATCGTTCCAGGGAATGCCGGTCTCGTGCACGCGGCGTCCCGGAGCCTGGCCGACAATCAGCAGCCGCGCGGCGGCGCCGACGCGGAATACCGGCCGTGGCTCGAGATGCTTGCTGCAAAGGCGGCAGGCGCGCGCCTCCGCGCTCAGGCTCCGAAGCGACCGAAGAGGGAAATTCGGCATCGCCCGTATAATAGAGGCCCATGCCATCGCCGCTCGCCGCGCTGTCGCCCCTCGACGGCCGGTACGCCAAGACCCTCGATCCGCTCAGGGTCTACTTCAGCGAGCAGGCGCTCATCGGTTACCGCATCCGCATCGAGCTCGAGTGGCTGCAGGCGCTCGCGCAGGAGCGCGCCATCCGGGAATTGAAGCCCTTCTCGCCGAGAACCGCGGGCGCATTCCGTAGGCTGGTCAAGGAGTTCTCGGAACGCGACGCCGAGCACATCAAGAACATCGAGGCCGAGACCAACCACGACGTCAAGGCGATCGAGTACTGGCTGCGTTCCAAGCTCGGCACCAACAAGGAAGCGCAGGGCGCGCTCGAGTTCGTGCACTTCGGCTGCACCTCGGAGGACATCAACAACCTGTCCTACGCCCTCATGCTGCGCGAATCGCGCGACAAGGTGATGCTGCCGCGGCTGGACGCGCTGGTCGAAGCGCTGCGCGCGCTCGCGCGGCGCCACGCGACGCTGCCGATGCTCGCGCGTACGCACGGCCAGGCGGCGACGCCCACCACGCTCGGCAAGGAGATGGCGAACTTCGCGCATCGCCTGGTGCGCGCGAGGCAGCGCATCGCCGCGGTGAGCGTGCTCGGCAAGATCAACGGCGCAGTGGGCAACTACAACGCCCATCTGGTGGCCTATCCCGATTTCGACTGGGAGCGCTTCTCCCGCCGGTTCGTGGAGCATCTGGGGCTCGAGTTCAACGCCTACACGACGCAGATCGAGCCGCACGACTGGACGGCCGAGCTGCTCGACGCCTTCGCCCGCGCGAACAGCGTGCTCCTGGATCTCGACCGCGACCTGTGGGGCTACATTTCGCTCGGCTACTTCTCGCAAAAGACGAAGGCGAGCGAGGTCGGCTCGTCCACCATGCCGCACAAGGTGAACCCGATAGATTTCGAGAATTCCGAGGGCAACGTCGGCATCGCCAATGCGCTGCTGCGCCACCTCGCCGACAAGCTGCCGGTCTCGCGCTGGCAGCGCGATCTCTCCGATTCGACCGCGCAGCGCAACATCGGCACCGCGCTGGGCCATACGCTGCTCGCCTACGCGTCGGCGCAGCGCGGGCTCGGCAAGCTGCAGGTCGACAGCCAGCGCCTCGCGGCCGACCTGGAGCAGAACTGGGAAGTGCTCGCCGAGGCGGTGCAGCAGGTGATGCGGCGCCACGGCGTCGCCGATGCCTACGAGAAGCTCAAGGCGATCAGCCGCGGCAAGCGCCTGGAGCGCCGCGCGCTTGCGCAATTCGTGAAATCGCTGCCGATTCCTCCCGAAGCGAAGAAGCGCCTGCTTGCGCTCACGCCTGCCCGCTATACAGGTCTCGCGGCCGAACTGGCAAAAAGGGTTTAAGGCGAGGGTTTGAAACGGCTCATTGTTTTGGCCGCCATCGGCGCGGCGTCCTTTGCCGCCGCGCAGGAGATGGTGACGGTGGCGAGCCGCCCCGGTGTCACTCAGTCATTCGTCATCCTTCCCATGGAAGGACGCGAACCCGCGGCCATCGCGCTCCTTTACGTCGGCGGCGGCGGCCGCATCAACGCGCGCAACGAGAATGGGCAGGTCAGATTCGGCGCGCGCAACTTCCTGCCCCGCTCGGGCGCCGAGTTCGTGCGCAACGCGATCCTGCCTGTAGTGATGGACGCGCCCTCCGACCAGGGCGAGCTGACCGACGGCTATCGGATGGACAGCGAGCAGACGATGGATGCGCGGGCGGTCATCGGCGAGCTGAAGAAGCGCTTTCCCGCGCTGCCCATTTATCTTGTCGGCACGAGCCGCGGCAGCATTTCCGCGGCGTTTGTCGGTCGCGATCTTGGCCACGAGGTCGCCGGCGTGGTGCTCACCTCGACCGTGTTCGGCGGCGCCAATCCGCGGCGCCAGGTGCCATCGCTGCGCGGCTTCGACTATGCCGGCATACAGTCTGCGCTGCTCTTCGTGCACCACCGTGAGGATGGTTGCGAGCACACGCCCTACGCCACGGCGGCGCGGGTCGGGTCGCGCTACGTGCTCATCTCGGTTAATGGGGGCAAGCCGGCCGAGTCCGGCCCCTGCGAGCCGCTCAGCGCGCACGGCTATTTCGGCAGGGAGTCCCGTACGGTCGACGCCATCGCGGGCTGGATGCTGAAGCGGCCGTTCCTGCGGGAAATCGAATAACCCCGCCATGATCTACGCGGCGACGATCTTTCTTTCGTCGTTCCTGCTGTTTCTCGTGCAGCCGCTGATTGCGCGGCTGATCCTGCCGTGGTTCGGCGGCAGCGCGGCGGTGTGGACCACCTGCATGCTGTTCTTCCAGGTGCTGCTGCTCGCGGGCTACGCCTATGCGCACGCGCTCGCCAAGCTCGCCGGGCGCCGCCAGGCCATGGTCCATAGCGTTTTGCTCGTCGCGGCGCTCGCTACCTTGCCGGTCATGCCCGCAGAGAGCTGGAAACCGAGCGGAGAGCAGGAGCCGATCACGCGCATCCTCCTCCTGCTCGGCGCCACCGTCGGCCTGCCTTACTTCCTGCTCGCCTCGACGAGCCCGCTGATCCAGGCGTGGTTCGCGCGCGCCCGTCCGGGCGAGAACCCGTATCGACTTTTCGCGCTCTCGAATTTCGCCTCGCTCATCGCCCTGCTCGGCTATCCATTCTTCGTCGAGCCGGTGTTCGCGGCGCGCGAGCAGGTCAACCTGTGGTCGTGGCTCTTCGCGGCGTTCGCGGTGCTCTGCGCTGCGGTTGCCTGGCGCACGCCGCATGCCACGGCGGTGAGCGAGGCGCAGGCCGCGGTGCCCGTAGCGAAGCTCGATTACGCGTGGTGGCTCGGCCTGTCGGCGACCGGGTCGGTGCTGCTGCTCTCGGTCACCAACCATTTGACGCAGAACGTCGCCTCGGTGCCGCTCCTTTGGCTCGTGCCGCTCACTCTGTACCTCGCCACCTTCATCATCGCCTTCGAGGGAAAGGGCTGGTATCAGCCGCGCTTTCTGTGGCCGCTGCTGCTCGTGGCGCTCGTAGCCATGGCGTGGCTTCTCATCGACACCGAATACCACTACCACCTCGCGCTGCAGCTCGGCGTGTTCCTGCCGGGCATGTTCGTCGGCTGCCTCTTCTGTCACGGCGAGCTCTACCGCACGCGGCCGGCGCCGCGGCATCTCACGGCGTTTTATCTCACGATCTCGGCCGGCGGCGCGCTCGGCGGGCTGCTGGTCGCGGTGGTCGCGCCGCTCGTGTTCACCGGCTACTTCGAGCTCGGCGCCGGCCTCGCGGCGCTCGCAGTGCTCGCCGTGCTGCGCTTCGTCAACATCGGCCGGGTGGCGTATGTCCTGAGCCTCCTCGTGCTGCTTGGCGTCGGCGCCTGCGCCACCTATGACGGCTTTCGCCATCAGAAGGACGTGCGGGTCGCGAAGCGCAGCTTCTACGGCGTGCTGCGGGTGAAGGAATACGGGGTGCCGGGCGACGCGTCGCACCTGCGGCGCCTCGTGCACGGCACGATCATGCACGGCGAGCAGTACTTGAGCGATGCGAACCGCCGCATGCTGACGACCTACTACACCGAGACTTCGGGCATCGGCGCGGCGATCCACTCGAAGGAGGACCACCCGCTGCGCGTCGGCGTGATCGGCCTGGGCACCGGCACGATCGCCGCGTACGGCCGCGCGGGCGACAGCTACCGCTTCTACGACATCGACGCCAACGTGATCCAGATCGCGCACAATGAATTCAGCTTTCTCGGCGACAGCCCTGCGCGCACCGAGACGGCGCTGGGCGACGCGCGCCTTACGCTAGAGCGCGAGCCGCCGCAGGGTTTCGACGTGCTTGCGGTCGACGCCTTCTCGAGCGATGCGATTCCGGTGCACCTCATCACGCGCGAGGCGCTGCAGGCGTATCTGCGCCACATGAAGCCCGACGGCATCATCGCGTTCCACGTCTCCAACCGCTTCCTCGACCTGATCCCGGTGGTGGCACGCCTGGCAGCAGAGTTGAAGCTGCATGCGGTGCTGATCTCGGACGACCCGGAAGACGAGGACAAGACCATCCGCTCGCGCAGCGACTGGGTGCTGGTGTCGCGCGATCCGCAGGTGCTCGAA
>DASXRW010000290.1:0-15272 GCA_036506355.1 Burkholderiales bacterium | reverse complement strand
GGGCTGCCCTGTCCGAAGCGCTCGTGGTTGACGATCATCACGCCGTTCGCGACGCGCACCTTGTGCGAATGCCAGCCTTCGGGCATCGGCACGGTAGCGAGCAGCTTGGGATGGCGCGGATCCGAAACATCCAGGATCGAGGTGCCGTTCGGGTTGCGCATGTGGCCGACGTAAAGCGTGTTGCCGTCGACCCACACCTGGCCGCCTCCAGCGATATCAATATGGGATACGAGCTTCGTGTTGCGGGCGTTCATTCTTAAATGAGAAAAATGGGGTCCGTCCCCATTTAACTCAGGCGCTCGACGTCTCCGCCCGAAGTGCGGCCCCATTTCTTGTGCAGGCCGAAGGCGCGCAGCGCCGGCTCGTCGCTCGCGATGAAAAGGACGACCGGCTGCGTCTTCGAGTCGTTGACGTGCTCGTACCATTCGCCCGCCGGCACGGCGAGCGTGTCGAAGTTCTTCCAGTCGAAGCGCTTGCCGCCGATCAGCGTGTGGCCGAGGCCGCCGCCTTCGAACGGCGTCACCAGCAGGCTCGCCGTCTGCCTTTGCGCGCGCGTGTGCTCGCCCGGCCGCAGCATCTGCGCGAAGAACGTCATCGTCTTGAACAATGGGCCACCGTTCACCGGATCCACGTATTCGACGCTGAGCGCATCGTACGGATCGCCGTCCCAGTCGCGGTGCTTCTCCAGCAGCTCGCGCAGCGGTTCCCAGCGGTAGCAGTACATCGGCGAGGCGCTTCCTGTGCCCCGGTGATGTGAAACGAACCGGGGCATATATCCGCCGTGGCCGTAGATGCGCTCGGAGTAATCGGCCGGGACCTTGGCTGATTGCTTCTCCTTGTGGACTCCGGCCTCCTGGTAATCGTGCTCGAAATAGACCGCGTTGAGCGTCTCCACCAGCGGCAAATCAAGAACGGACAGATTCACCGCGGGCTCGTCGCCGACGTTGCCGTGGTTGTGCCAGGTGTCGTGCGGCGTGAGCACCAGGTCGCCCGGGCCGAACACCATGTCTTCGCCTTCGACGCCGGTGAAGTTCTGTCTTCCGGTGAGGCCGAAGCGGATGGCGCTCGGCGAGTGCCGATGTGGCGGCATAACCTCGTTGGGCGAGTTGAGCCGGTATGCGGTGTACATGGTCGTCACCGTGGCGCGGCGCGGGGCGAGTCCGGGATTGACCAGAATGAGAGAGCGGCGCTCCGATTCGACGGTGGTGACGAGCTTCGCCGCCTTCACCAGCACTGGCGAAATGACCTCGTCGTAGGACCACAGGAACGGCACCGCGCGCGGCGCGGCGCCCATCAGTCGCTTCACCTCATCATGCCCGTCGGCGCTGACCGCCCAGAACGGGAACATGTGCTTGCGCTCGATATCGTCGTGCAGCGCGTCCAATGCGGCGCTGCGGTCCTTGCTCGTGGCGGCGACGGAACTCATCGGGGACTCCTCTGAAGAGTGCTATTTTACGGTCGCTTGCTCTCCCGACTTGCATTCGGTTTCGCGCTCCTGGCGCTCGCGCCTTCGGCAGTGGCGCAATTCCCGCCCCGGACGGTGAGAATCACGATGCCGCACTCGAGCGGCGTGGCGCCCTCGATCTTCATGCGGCTCATCGCCGAGAAGCTCTCCAACGCCTGGGGACGCCAGGTGGTGGTAGAGAACCGGCCGGGCGCGAGCGGCTTCATCGCGATAGAGGCGGTGAAAAACGCACCGCGCGACGGTCACGAGCTCCTCGCGCTCGCCAACTCGCACCTGACGATCAACCCGGCGCTGTATCGGAAGCTCCCCTACGACCCCGAGAAGGACTTCGTCCCGGTGGCGATGGCGCTCTACGCCTCGTTCTTCGTCACCGTGGCTACCAACGGCCCCTACCCGACCGTGCCGGCGCTCATCGCCGCGGCGAAGGCGAATCCCGGCCATATCGTTTACAGCTCGTCCTACGTCGGCAGCCCATCGCACCTCGGCGCCGCCGAGTTCGAGTACCTCACCGGCACCCGGATGGTCCACGTGCCGTACAAGGACCAGTCGCAGATGTACATCGGCATCGCCAACGGCGACATCCACTGGGCCTTCTCGACGATCGGCTCGGCGCTGCCGCTCATCAAGGCCGGCCGCATCAAGGTGATCGCGCTCGCGGCAAAGCAGCGCATCGCCAGCGCGCCGGATGTGCCCACGGTCGAGGAAGCCGGCGGCCCGGCGGGATTCGAGATCGATTCCTGGATCGGGCTCGTCGCACCGCGCGGCACGCCCGCCGAGGTTGTGCGCAAGATCAATGCCGATGTGAACCGGCTGATGTCCGACGCCGAGGTGCTCGAGCGCATGAAGCTCTTCGGCTTCGAGCCCGCGCCGATGACCCCCGACGAGATGGCGGCGGTGATCCGCGCCGATACGCTGAAGAACGCCGCGATCGTGCGCCGTACGGGCGCGACCGCGGAATGAGCTATCAGGGATCGCGGAACTCGATGCGAAAGTGGCTGCCGTCGCAGAACGGCTTGTTCGCCGAGGCGCCGCAGCGGCACAGCGTGTAATGCTCGCGCGAAGCGCCGTCGCCGAACTCCACGCCCGTCAGCTCGATCCCGCCTGACACGGCGTAGGGGCCGTTGTCGGTCACCACGACCTTCGGCGCTCGCTCGGCGGGCTGTGCTTCCACGCCGTCTACTGCATAGCTGAGCGCCCCGGATGGACATTTGCGAACGGTGGCGATGATTTCCGCCACCGCGGCGCCGTCAGGATCGATCCACGGTTCTTTGCCGTAAAGGAAGACGGACTTCAAACCGTCGCTGCAATAACCGGCATGCGAGCAGATCGCGCGGTTGTCGAAGATGGTGATGCGCTTGCCGCGGTACGTGTCGCGGTGGTCGGCCTTGCTGTCGGCAAGCTTGCGGTCGGAAAAGCCGTTCGTGCTGTGCGTGCCGTCGCAGAACGGCTTCCCCTTCGAGCCGCCGCAGCGGCACAGCGCCACGCCGCGCACGGTCGTGCACGGCTCGCCCGAAGCACGCACGAGATTCGGCACCGGCGAAGCTTGCAGGTCATTCAGCAAGTAATACGGGCCGTTCGGCAGGCAGGCGATGCGGGGTTTCGGGTTCATGGTGACGCTCCCCGGAGACAGTATGCGAACGGGCACTGCTCTTGCAAGCACGCGCGGTGCAGTTCTTTTCAACACTCCATGGAGATTCAACCGTGATGGTCAAGACAATCACAGCAGCAGTGGCGGCGGCGCTCGTCGGTCTGGCGAGCGTGTCGTGGGCGCAGACGGGCGGCGCCGCGGGCGGTTCGGCCGGCACCAGCGCCAGCGGTTCCGCGGGCACCAGCGCCGGAGCGGCGGGCGGCACCTCGGGTAGCACGGCCCCCAGCACCAGCACCGGCTCCAGCACCACAGGCGGCGCGAGCACCAGCTCCGACACCAGCGCGGCGGGCAGCGCGCCGCTGCCGAGCCAGTGCATCGGCATGACCGGCATCGAGCGCGACAACTGCGTGAAGCAGTGGGGCGGCGTGAGCAGCGGCTCGAGCGCCTCGGGCGCCACCGGCAGCAGCACCACCGGCGGCGCGAGCACCGGCATGGGCGGCGGCCTCGGCGGCAGCACCACAGGAGGTACTGCGGGCGGCACCTTGGGTGGCACTTCGGGCAGCAGCACCACCGGCGGCGCGAGTACCGGCATGGGCACGGGTTCGAGCACCGGCTCCTCGACCGGAACTTCCAAGTAAGCGCAGCTAGTAAGCGATAAGGCCGTCCGCTCCGCGGGCGGCCTTATTTTTTGCCGAGCAGCGGCCGAATCAGAGAACCGCCGAGTAGATCACGTCGGGCAGTTCCGGCATTCGGCGAAGCGCTAGCTCGCGTCGGCCTGCGCGCACTCGCGCGGCTTAATGCCTTTCTCCCTGGCGTATTGCAGCGCCGACTGCAGATATTTCTCTTGCACCAGCTTGCGGTCCGCGGGCAGCGGCGCGAGCCAGTCGCTGATGATGTTCCAGCGGCTCCCATCCCAGCGCATGAAGCGCACGAGCCCAGAGCCCTCGTGATCGGCGCAGCTCGTCTCGAGGGGCGGCATGAAGCCCACCGCGCCGAGCTGCTTGAGGCGCCCGTTGTCGATGTGCAGATGCTCGAGCGCCCACTGCACCTGCGCGCCGGTGACCGGCTTGCCTTTGCCGTAGCGCTCCTGCGCGAGACGCACCGCTTCGGCGGTGACGATGCCGAAGACCACGCCGCGGTTGTAATACACCGAGCCGATGCGCGACTTGTCCTCCATCTCGCCCTGGCCTGCGCCGTAGACGTACTTGCGGATTTCCTTGATCACCGGGTAATCGCTGCCGGCGACGTTGAAGCCGGCGGCGACGAATCCCTTGGCGGCAGCACCCGCCGGGATGACGTCCTCCTCGGCGCCAGACCACCACACGCCCAGCATGCGCGAGCGCGGATAACCGGCGCGCTGCGCGGCCTTGAGCGCGGTCGGGTTCATGACGCCCCAGCCCCACAGAATCACCCAGTCGGGATGGATTTCGCGGATCCGCAGCCATTGCGATTGCTGCTCGTTGCCCGGATGCGGCACCGGGATCGTGGTGAGCTCGTAGCCGTATTTCGCCGCCAGGTCGCGCAACACCGGGATCGGCTCCTTGCCGTAGGCGGAGTCGTGGTAGAGGAGCGCGATGCGCTTGCCGCGCAGCCTGTCGAGCCCCTTCTCCTGCTCGCCGATGTAGCGCACCATCGCCGCCGCCTGGTCCCAGTAGGTCGTGATCAGCGGAAAGACGTAGGGAAAGACCGCGCCGTCGGCCGCGTCGGCGCGCCCGTAGCCGATCGACACGACCGGGATCTTGTCGACGGCGGCACGCTCGAGGAGCGAGTACGTGATTCCGGTGGACAGCGGGTGCACGAGCGTCGCTCCCGTGGGCCCCATGTTCTTCAGCCGCTCGTAGCATTCCACGCCGCGCGCGTTGTTGTATTCAGTCTCGCATTTCTGCCACGTGAACTTCACGCCGTTCACGCCGCCGTCGCGCCTGTTCAGCATCTCGAGATAATCGAGCATGCCGCCGGCGATGCCCGAGCCGCCCGCCGCGTAAGGTCCGATCCAGTAGAACATCGCGGGAACGAACTGCTCTTTCGGCTGCGCCGCGGCGGCGCCCGCGGCGAGCGCGAGCGCCGCCGCGAGCAGCGGCCGGGCGAGCTGGCGATGGATTTTCGTCTCCATGCAGTGCCGGTTCCTCCTCCTCGAGCCGAGAGTGCGTCACGGACCCTTAAACGCGCCTTAAGATAGGTGGAGGTAGAGAAAGCGATGCGGGTGCTCGTCGTAGAGGACGATCCGATGATCGGTCGCGCCGTGCTGTCCGGGCTGCGCGAGAGCGGCTACGCCACCGACTGGGTGCGCGACGGCGTGGAGGCGGAGCTCGCGCTCTCGAGCGGCGGCTACGACGTGGCGCTCCTCGACCTCGGTCTTCCGCGGCGCGAGGGCATCGAGCTCCTCAAGTCCCTGCGGCGCGGCAAGCAGGACCTGCCGGTGCTCATCATCACGGCGCGCGACGCCGTCTCGGACCGCGTCGCCGGTCTCGACAGCGGCGCCGATGACTACCTGGTGAAGCCCTTCAGTCTCGAGGAGCTGCTCGCGCGCATGCGGGCGGTCATCAGGCGGCGCGCCGGGCGCGCCTCGCCCGAGATCCGCTATGGCGCGCTGCTCGTCGATCCGGCGCGACGCGTGGTGCGGTTCAAAGACGCGCCGGTCGCGCTCTCGGCGCGCGAATTCGCAGTGCTGGAGGCGCTGCTGCAGGAACCGGGTGCCGTGGTCTCGCGCCAGAAGCTAGAGGAAGCGGTGTACGGCTGGGGCGAGGAGGTCGAGAGCAACAGCGTGGAAGTGCACCTGCACAACCTGCGGCGCAAGCTCCAGCCGGAGCTCATCCGCAACGTGCGCGGCGTCGGCTACCGGGTGGCGAAGATCGAGTGAAGTCGATCCGCGCGAGGCTCGCGCTGTGGCTCCTGTGCGGCTGCGCCTGCGGCATTGCCGTGGTGATCGTCGCGACCTACTCCTTTGCCCGCTCGGAACTGCGCCGCGCGTTCGACGCCGAGCTGCAGCAGATCGCGCGCGCCGTCGACCTGCGCGAGGACTGGTCCGAGGCCGGGCGCGTGCGCATCGCGCGTGAGGGCGTGCTGTTCGCGGTGCGCGCCTACGATCGCGACGGACGCGTCTACTTCGAGACCGCGCTGCCGTCGATGCCGGCGTCGATTGCGCAAACCGGCGAGCCGGGGTTCACGTTCGCCGACACCGACGAAGGCGGCTGGCGCGTCTACACCCACGTCTCGGCGCAGGGCGTCGTGCAGGTCGGCCAGCCGGTCGAGGCGCGCGCAGCTTTCGCGCGCGAACTCGCATGGCGCGTGCTCATACCGCTGCTCGTCTTCATGCCGCTGCTTGCGCTCTTGATCTTCTGGCTGCTGCGGCCGGGACTTGCCGCCCTGAACGAGACCTCGCGGCTGGTGAGCGATCGCGACGCGGCGCGGCTCGATCCGCTGCCGACCGGGAACGTGCCGAGCGAGCTGCTGCCGCTCGTCCACCAGATCAATGCGCTGATGGCGCGGCTTGCCGCCTCGCTCGAAGCGCATCGGCGCTTCTTCGCCGACGCGGCGCACGGCCTGCGCTCGCCGATTGCCGCGATCGGCCTGCAGGTCGAGCTCGCCGCGCGCACGCGCAAGCCGGAGACGCTCGCCGCCGCGCACGAGGAGCTGATTCTCGGCACGCAGCGCGCCGCGCGCCTGGTGCAGCAGCTTCTCGACTTTGCGCGCCTCGAGCCCGGCGCGAACAGCGAGCCGCGCCGGCGGGTCGACCTTGCGGCCCTGGTGCGCGAGGTCATCGCCGCGCATGCCGTGCAGGCCGACGACCGCGATATCGACCTCGGCGCCGAGGTGCCCGCCGAGCTCGAGCTCGCTGGCCGCGAATCGGAGCTGCGCGTGCTGCTCGCCAACCTCGTGGACAACGCGCTGCGCTATGCGCCGCGCGGCAGCGCGGTCACGGTCGCGGCGAAGCGCGACGGCACGTCCATCGAGATCGAGGTGCTCGACGCCGGACCGGGCATTCCTGCCGCGGAGCGCGATCGCGTATTCCGGCGGTTCTACCGGCTCGAAGGCGACGCGACCCACGGCACCGGCCTCGGGCTCGCGATCGCCAAGGGGATCGCCGAGCGCCATGGCGGCAGCATCGCGCTCGCCGATGCGAGGCCCGGCGCCGCGTCGCCCGGACTCGCGGTTCGCATCCGCCTGCCGGCGCATGAGGTCGTGACCGCTTAAGCAGAATCTCCATGGTTGTGGCCTCAGGCGAGCACGGCGGTGACCATCTCCTCGACCGGGAGCTCCACCGCGAAAGTCTCCGATCCTCTCGCCAGTTCCAGGCGCATCGCGCTGCCCGGCCGCGAGTCGAGCACGCGGCGCTCGAGCGCGCGCAGATTCTCCACCGGTTCACCGTTGCATCGTGTAATGCGATCGCCCTCGCGCACTCCGGCTCGCGCCGCCGCGCTGCCGGGGCGCACCGCGGCGACGACGATGTCGCGGCCGCTTGCCGCGAACGCAAGTCCGATCGTTCCGGGAAGCAGGCTGTCGTACTCGACCGGCGCGCTGGGTTTGTCCACCACTCCGCCGGCGCAGGCAGCGGTCAGCAGCACGCATAGAAACCCCGCGAGCATTGATCTCATGGCGCGGCTCATCGCATACACCGCGAATACTTAAGGCGCGCTTAAGAGGAGCGCAGCCCGGACGGCGTAATGCGCCGGGCATCCTTTATGCAACGAGTGCGTTGCAGCCATCACGGCTGCGCTTTCACTCACTGCACAGGAGGAATTGATATGACGCAGTACAAACCATGGGTTCTCGCTTTCTCGCTGCTGGCCTTCGCCACGGCTTCCGCGTATGCCAATGACGCCAGCAAGAAAAGCGCGCCATCGGGCAGCACGTCGAGCTCGACTCAGGCGCTGGACTTCAGCAAGGCCGACACGAATCATGACGGCAAGCTCAGCCGCCAGGAGTTCGACGCCGCGGTGAAAGGCGCCGGCAGCGCGAAGGGCGCCTCGGGCGCAAGCGGCGGCAGCGCCGCCAGCGCGAGCTCGCGCTGGGATTTCGGCAAGGCCGACACGAACCACGACGGCTCCCTCAGCCGCCAGGAATTCGATGCGATGATGAAGACGAGCGGCTCGAGCGCCGCCTCGGGCTCGACCACGCCGAGCACCCCCAGTGGCGCCAAGTCGAACAGCAGCAGCGGGACGAAATCGAAGTACTAAGCCCGGAAAAGGCCGCGGCCAGCGGCCTTTTCATAATTACGGTCCTGACCCCGATTTCTTGCCGAGCAGCGGACCAAGCACGTCCATCGGTATCGGGAACACGATGGTCGAGGCTTTGTCGCCGGCGATCTGGGTGAGGGTCTGCAGGTAGCGCAGCTGCATCGCTTCGCTGCGCTTCGAGAGCATCTCGGCGGCGGCGAGCAGCTTCTCGGAGGCCTGCAGCTCGCCTTCGGCATGGATCACCTTGGCGCGGCGCTCGCGCTCGGCCTCGGCTTGCCGCGCGATGGCGCGGATCATGGTCTCGTTGATGTCGACGTGCTTGATCTCGACGTTCGATACCTTGATGCCCCAGGCGTCGGTCTGCTTGTCGAGCACTTCCTGAATGTCGCTGTTGAGCTTCTCGCGCTCGGCGAGCAGCTCGTCGAGCTCGTGCTTGCCGAGGATCGCGCGCAGCGTGGTCTGCGCGAGCTGGCTCGTCGCCTCGTTGAAGTTCGCCACCTGGATGATGGCGAGCTGCGGGTCGACCACCCGAAAATAAACGACGGCGTTCACCTTCACGGACACGTTGTCGCGCGAGATCACGTCCTGCGGCGGCACGTCGAACACCCGGATGCGCAGGTCGACGCGCACCATCTGCTGGATCGGCGGCACCACCAGGATCAGGCCCGGCCCCATCACGCTGTGGAAGCGCCCGAGGAAGAACACCACGCCGCGCTCGTACTCGCGCAGGATCTTGATCGACGAGACCGCGAGCACGAACAGCAGGAACGCTACGCCGATGGCGAAATACATGGTCAGTCTCCCTCCTTTTCCACGTCGAGTACCAGCCCGCTCATGCCAGTGACGCGCAGCTTCTCGCCGCGGCGCACCGCGCCGCCCGCGCGCACCTTCCATTGCTCGCCCTGCACGCGCGCCCAGCCTTCGCGCTCGAAGTCATCCAGCGCCTCGCCGCGCGCGCCGATCATCTGCTCGCGGCCGCTGACCACCGCGCGGCGGCGGCTCTTCACCAGCATGCCGACGACGAAGATGAGAAAACCCGCGCTCGCCGCCGCGACGCCGGCGATCAGCGCGATCGGGATCTCGAAGCCCGGGAGCTCCGTGTCCTCGATCAGCATGATCGAGCCGAGCACGAAGGCGATCAGCCCGCCGATGCCGAGCGAGCCGTACGCCGGCAGGAAGGCTTCCGCGACCATGAAGCCGATGCCGAGAAAAATGAGCGCGAGCCCGGCATAGTTGATCGGTAGCAGGTGCAACGCGTACGCGGCGATCAGCAGCGCGATGACACCCACCACGCCCGGCATCACCAGCCCGGGGTTCATGAACTCGAAGAGCAGCCCGTATACGCCGAGCAGGATGAGGAGGTAAGCGACGCTCGGGTTCGTGATCACCGCGAGGAACTTGGTGCGCCAGTCGGGCTGCACTTCCTGCGCCACGGCGCCGGCGACGTGCAGCGTGCGCTTCGCGCCGCCCGCCTCGATGGTTTTTCCCTCGAGCCGATTGAGCAAACTCGGCACATCGGCTGCCATCACGTCGATCACCTTCTTCTTCAGCGCTTCCTCCGCCGGCAGGCTCACGCCCTCGCGCACCGCCTGCTCGGCCCAGTCGGCGTTGCGGCCGCGCATCTGCGCGAAGCCGCGGATGTAGGCGACGGCGTCGTTGGTCACCTTTTTCGTCATCGTGTCCTCGGTCTTCTTGCCCTCCTTGTCGGTGGCGCCGCCCATCAGTGCCACCGGCGAGGCCGCGCCGAGGTTGGTGCCCGGCGCCATCGCCGCGATGTGCGAGGCATAGAGGATGAAGGTGCCGGCGCTCGCCGCGCGCGCGCCGCTCGGCGCGACGAAGGAGGCGACCGGCACCGGCGAGGCGAGGATCGCCTTGATCACCTCGCGCATGGAGGTGTCGAGTCCGCCCGGCGTGTCGATGCGCAACACCACGAGCTGCGTGCCGTCCTTCGCCGCAGCCTCGATCGAGCGGCGCACGAAGTCCGCGGTCGCCGGGCCGATGGCGCCTTCGACCGGGACGACCGCCACGGGCGCGGCCAGTACTTGGCTCGCCCACAACAAGACACCCAGCAGGATGAGGCGCATCGCCCGCCTAATCTATCCCATTGGCGCTCCCAAGAGGAAAAAGGCCGTCCCGCCTTAGCGCCTTCGATGAAGCTCGGCCCACAAGCCGACGACCGCGACGACGAACGGCAGGATCAAGAGGAACACGAACGCGCGGTCGAGCCCGGCGAACCAGGCGCGCCATGCTTCGAGATCGAACAGCTCGGCGATCGGCCCACGCAGACCCCACAGACAGCCGATCGCGATGAGCGTCGGCGGCAGTGCGGCGATGAACAATCCGAAAGGGTTGATGGAGTCGTCTTCGAAGGTGTCCTTGAGGATGGCAAAACCCGCCGGATTCGGCGCATTGGCGATCACGGTCAGCCCGCCACCGGCCACTGCGCCGGCGACGAGCGCGTACTTGAACTGCTCGGAGACGCCGTCAACCAGAGAGCCGAGATACGTAAGCGCCGCGTTGTCCGTGATGGCGGTCAGCGCCGCGGCGCCGAAGAAAAGAGCTGAATCATCGAGCTTGCTCAGCACTTCCTGCAGCCACCACCGCTGTTGGCCGCCGAGGACCACGAGACCGGCGAGAAAGAACGCCACCATCAGGCCTTCGCGCAGCATCAGCCGGTCGTGGTGGCGTTTGTAGGCTTCCGCGAGCCCGAGAAAAAGCAGGAACAGGCCCATGAAGACTTCCGCGTGGTGATTGGTCGCCACGACCAAAGCGAGCAGCGCCAGGTTTATCGCGACGAACAGCACGGGCACCCGCGCGGGCAGGTCGCGGACCGCAGCGCCGTGATGCAGGGCGAGTTCCTTGCGGAAAGCGAAGGCGATAAGCGCGCTGTTGATCAGCACGGCAAGCGCGGCTTTCCAACCCATGGTCGCGAGCATGTGCGACGTGCTCCAGTCCCATTTCGCCGCCACCATGAGCACCGGCGGCGCGGCGAAATTGGTGAGCGTGCCGCCAATGGAAACGTTGACGAACAGCACGCCGAGCGTGGCGTACTTGAGCCGTGCCGAACCGCCGCGCGAAAAGACGCTGTCGCGCAACATCAGCGCTGCGAGCGTCATGGCGGCGGGCTCGGTAATGAATGAGCCGAGCAGCGGCACCAGCGCGAGGCTGACGAAGTAGAGGGCGACGCCGCGCTCGAGAGGCAGCGCGCGGGCGGTCACGGCCACCATATCGGAAGCGAGCTGCATGACGGGGCGGCTCGCCGCGATCACCATGATCACGAAGACGAACATCGGCTCGACGAATCGCTGCGCGTCGAGATATTGCGTGGTCGGCCCCCAGCCGAGCATCGCCGCCATGGCCGCGAGCAGCAGGAACGCCCAGAGTCCGAATACCGTCTCGACCTCGCCAAGCAGATGCCACAGGCCTGAATGCACCGGCTGCGTGTGCGCGAGATGCTCGAAGTAGCGCGTGGAGAACGTGTGCAGGACTGCGAGTGCGAACAACGTCGCACCTAGGAACTCGATCCAACCGGCGTTGGCAGCGCTCATGCGCGGGACGATAATGCGCAGGACGCTGCCCGCCATCAGCAAAGGCGCGTAGCTGGTTTCCCGTAAGTACTTTCCCTCATTGCCCGGCTGATGCGGCCGCCTCGAACATTCCTGAACTCCATGCTCGCCGCCCGCTCTCTGCGCGACGCCGCGGTGTTCGCGCCTTGTTACATCGCGCTCGACTGGGCGAGCTATATCGACCCGGTGGGGCCATTCAACATCACGCCGTGGAATCCGCAGCCCGCGCTCGCCATCGCGTGGATGATGCTGACCAGCATCGCTCAGTTGCCGGCCGTACTGGCGACGATCCTGCTCGCTGACATCGTCGTGCGCCACGCCCCCGGCGGCTATGCCATCACCGTCGCGAGCGCCGCAGTGCTGGCGAGCGGCTACGCCGTCATCGCCTGGGGACTCAAATCGCTCGTGCGCGACGCGGGGCTGCACACCGCGCGTGACCTCACCCTCTTCGCCGCCGTCGTGCTTGCCGGAACGGGCGTGGTCGGCGCGGCCTTTGTCGGCCTGCTGAGCCTCATGGGTCTGCTTGGCAGCGCCTCATTCGGAGACGCTTGGCCGCGCTTCTGGCTCGGCGACGCAGTCGGGATACTCGTCACGGCGCCGCTGCTTCTCGCGGTGGCCGACAATTTCAGACGTGGCGCGCTGCTCGCGCTCGCTCGCCGCCCCGAGGCCTGGGTCCAAGCATTGGTGCTCGCCGCCACGCTCTGGCTGATCTTCGCCGGACTTGGCGGCGACCCTGCGCATCATTTTTATCTGCTGTTTCTGCCGCTCATCTGGATCGCCATGCGCTCGGGAATGAACGGCGCCATCATCGCCACGGGTATCGTGCAGCTCGGCGTGGTGCTCGGCATCCACCGCGGTGCCGGGCTCGCACTGCCGGTTCTCGAACTGCAGGTGCTCGTGTCCGCCCTCACGCTCACCGGGCTTTTCCTCGGCGTGGTCGTGGACGAACGCATGCGCGCCGAGGCGCGGCTGCGGGAAAGTCTGCGGCTTGCTGCCGCAGGCGAGATGGCCGGTGCCATCGCGCACGAGGTCAACCAGCCCCTCACTGCCCTCACCAACTACGGACGCTCAGCGCAGATGCTGCTCGCGGGAAGCGAAATGCCCGAGCTGCAGGCGGTCATCGGCAGGATTCTTCACGAAGCCGACCGCGCAGCGGACGTCGTGCGCCGCCTGCGGGACTTCTTCCGCGCCGGCACCACGCGCCTGCAACCCGTCGAAGTCTCCGATCTGCTCGCCGCAGCGCAGCGCATCGGCGAAAGCGCCATCGGCGCACGTGCCATCGCCATCGAAACGCACAGCGATGGCCAGCTGCCGGCTCTTTTCATTGACCGCCTGCAGGTCGAGCTCATCCTGCGCAACTTGTTCGCCAACGCTGTCGATTCGCTGGTCATGACGGCGCGCCGCGGCGGACGGATCCGCCTTGCGGCGCAGCGTCACGGTGATAATCACGTGCGCATCGTGGTCGCCGATAACGGCCCCGGCATCCCGGCGCACGCCCGCGAGGAGCTGTTCCAGCCGTTCGTCTCGGGCAAGCCTTCCGGCATGGGGCTAGGACTCGCCGTGAGCCGCGCCATCGCCGAAGCGCACGGCGGCTCGCTCGAGGCCGCGCCCGCTGCGCACGGCGAATTCCACCTGGTCCTGCCGTGCGCCCAGAGTTCCTGACCGTCTATGTCGTCGACGACGATGCGTCGGTGCGCGACTCGCTCGCGCTGATGCTCGGTCTCGCGGGCTACCGGACGGCGGTATTCGCCGACGCCGAGACGTTTCTCGATGCATGGCGCGACCACTGGACCGGCTGCGTCGTGACCGACCTGCGCCTGCCGGGCGCGAGCGGCATCGAGCTGCAGGCCGCGCTGCGGGAGCGCGGCAGCTCGCTGCCGATCGTCGTCATCACCGCGCACGGCGACGTGCCGAGCGCGCGCAGCGCGTTTCGGGCCGAGGCGGTGGACTTCCTCGAGAAGCCATTCGACGACACGCAGCTGCGCGCGGCGATCGATACGGCATTCGCCCTCGAGGAGCGCCGCCTCGAGAGGGAGAAAACCCGCCGCGCAGACCTCGCCAAGCTCGAGCGGCTGACTCCGCGCGAGCGCGAGGTGCTCGAGTACGCCGCGCGCGGGCTGCACGCCAAGGAAATCGGCACCACGCTGGGCATCAGCGCGCGCACGGTCGAGGTTCACAAGACGCGCATCATGGAAAAGCTCGGCGTGCGCAACATCGCCGAGTTGGTGCGCTTCGCAGTCGCGGCGTCGAAGCCATGAAAAGCCCGTCAGGGGTGCAGGCCAGCGCATGATGGTCATGCCCAAGGCCGGACCATCCAGACGGTGCGCATTTTCCGTCTAGCGCCGGCTCGCCGTCGAAGAAAAAACGCTCGCGCTGCGCTCGCCCGCTGAGAGTTGCCCTTGCTCCAGCAATGCCTCGCGCACGAAAAGCGCCGCGGCGCGCGCGAGCTCGCGGCCTTTGGCATGCGCCACGCTCCAGCGCTGCTCCGCGGGCAGGCCTTCGATCTCCAGCTCGAAGAGATAGACGTCGTCTTCGCCGGCCGCGAGGCGAGCGAGCAATTGCGCCCGCTCGGCGATGTGCAGGCTCACCTGCACGCCGGGATGGCGGGAGCAGAACGCGGCCAGCAGGCGCGCGGCGATCCCGCGCGCTTCCGGCTCGGCGGCGAGACGCAGGTATTCGGTCTTCTTGCGCCGAAATTCGCGCAGCCGCTCCTCGGTGCGCACGAAGAGCTCGACGAGCTCGCGGCACAGCAGCCGGAGCTCCTCACCGGCCGGCGTCAGGCGCAGCGCGCGTCCCTCGTGCGCGAAGAGCTCGAGCTCGAGCGTCTCCGACAGCTTCTTCAACTGCATGGACACCGTCGGCTGCGCGAGGTGCAGCTCCTCGGCCGCTCGCGTGACGCTGCCGAGGCGCGCGACCGCCTCGAACACCAATAGCTGGGGGAAGAGCCCATGGCGAAAGTAGCGTCGCAGCCTGGCACGGGACATCTCGGCTCCTGGTCGAACCGAGGTCTCGCTTGCGCCCTGATCGGGCTGCCGGAGCGACCGGGGACGAATCCCGTCTTGACGATCGCCCCGCTTCGAAGCTACTCCCCTCGCGGGTGACAGCATGGTAGCCGTGCCGGCACGGGGAGGCAATGATCCATCGCGATTCGCGATGGATGCATCGCAACACGTCATTTTTCTCCGCGGCCGCCGCGCACCAGAATCGGCGCATGGAAATGCTTTCTGCGCTCGCCGCGATCATCGTCATCGACCTGGTGCTCGCCGGCGACAATGCCATCGTTATTGCGCTCGCCGCGCGCAACCTGCCGCAGCCGCTGCAGCGCCGCGCCGTGGTCTGGGGCGCGCTCGGCGCGGTACTGGTGCGCGCGAGCCTCACCGTCGGCGTCCTCTGGCTGCTGCAGATCCCCGGGCTGATGCTCGCCGGCGGCGTGCTGCTGGTGTGGATCGCCTACCGACTGCTGGCGGGAGACGACA
>DASXRW010000289.1:0-10010 GCA_036506355.1 Burkholderiales bacterium | reverse complement strand
TCAGCGTGGATTTGCCGACGTTCGGCCGCCCGACGATCGCGACGCGCGCGTGGCGCTCGGCTTCTTCATCGGGTTCCGGATCCTCCGGGAACGGCTGCAGTACGGCATCCAGCAACTCGTGGACGCCTTCGCCATGCGCGGCGGAGATCGCGACCGGCACGCCGATGCCGAGCTCGTGGAATTCCGCGGTCGCGGTATCGGCCCGCATGCCTTCGGTCTTGTTGACCGTGAGCCACACATGCGCGTGCCGGCGCAGGCGCTCGGCGATGGCGCGGTCGCCCGGCGTGAGCCCGGCCCGGCCGTCGACCACAAAGATCACGGCGTCGGCCTCGGCGATCGCCTGCTCGGCCTGGCGCGCCATCTGCACCGGCAGGCCCTCCTGCGCGCGCGGCTCGAAGCCGCCGGTGTCGATGGCGATGAAGCGGCGCGCGCCCGCGCGTCCTTCGCCGTAATGGCGGTCGCGCGTCACGCCGGGCAGATCGTGCACGATGGCGTCGCGGCTGCGGGTGAGGCGGTTAAAGAGGGTCGATTTGCCGACGTTCGGGCGCCCGACCAGCGCGAGCACCGGCTTCACAGCGCGAGGGCATGCAATGCGCCGTCTTGCGTCTGCACCAGCAGCCCGCCAGGGATCGGCCTGGGCGCCGCGCGCACTGGCCCGCCCCCGGTCGCGTAGCGCGCGACGAAGGCCCCGGTATCGCGCGCGAGCAGATGGATGTACCCCTCGAGGTCGCCGACCGCGATCAGCTCGCCCATGGGCTGCGGCAGCGAGAGCTGCCGGTGCGCGAGCTTGTCCTGCTTCCACACCGAGCGGCCGTTGGAGCGGTCGAACGCCTGCAGCGCGCCGCGGTCGTCGCTCACGAACGCGTAGCGCGCGTCGAGGCTCACGCCGGTCAGCGAGGAGATATCGCGCGCCCATACTTGGCGGCCGCTCGCCATGTCGTAGCAGGCGATGCGTCCCTGATAGGTCGCCGCACAGACCTCGCGTCCCTGCACCGCGGGGTCGCCAACCACGTCGGCGACGCGCTCGAGCTCGGTACCGCCCTTGGGAAGCGCCACGGTGGCTTCCCAGCGCACGCCGCCGTTCGAGAGCGCTATCGCAGCAAGCTTGCCGCCGGCGAAGCCAGCGAAGGCGGTGTCGCCATCGATGGTGATGCCGGCGGGTGCGCGGATGATGAGCGACGAGGGCGCGCGCTGATAGACCCAGCGCCGCTTGCCGTCCTGCGCGCCGAAAGCAAACACCCGGTTGTCGATGCTGCGCACCAGCACGAGACCACTGCCGATGGCGGGCGCCGCGATCACTTCGCTCGAGACGCGCGCCGTCCAGCGGCGCTGGCCGCTCTCGGCGTCGAGCGCGATGACCTCGCCGTCTTCGTTCGCCACGGCGACCGTGCGGCCGTCCGCGCCGACGCCGCCAGAAAGCCGCGTCCCGGCGGAAACGCTCCACTGCGTGCGGCCGCTCGCCGCTTCGAAGCGGGTGACGGTACCGTCGCGCGCCGCGGTATAGAGAGCGCCGTCAGCGAGCGCCGGCGCGAAAATGAAACGATCGCCATCACCGGCGTTCGCCGACCAGAGCACGCGCACCTGCGCTTCATGCTCGAGCGGCGTCAGCTCGGCAGGTTTGGGCCCCGTGCTGGTCGAACACGCGCAGGCGAGCAAGGCCAGCGCAGCCGCCGCGTAGCGTGCGTTCATCCGCCGAGCGCTTCCAGCCGCATGCGAACGCTCTCGCGAAACGCGGTATTCGCCGAGCCCGCCTTGTCGAGCGCCAGGCGGTAGGCGACGCGCGCCTGTTCGGCCTGGTTCTTGGCCACCAGGAGATCGCCCTTGGCGGCCGCGTACTGGGCGTCAAAGGCGGCGCCATGCTTTTCGTCGAGGAGCTTGAGCGCCTCGTCATAGGCCTTCTCGTCGAGCAGCACCGCCGCGAGGCGCAGCCGCGCGAGATCGCGGAAATCGTCCAGGCGGGCATGCTCGAGCACCCATTGCAGCTGCGCCTTTGCGCTCTTCAGGTCGCCGCGCTCGAAGTAAAAGCGCGCCGCGGTGAGCGCGCCCATGGAGGCGTACAGCGTCCGCGGGTAGTTCTCGAGCAGCGCGCCGCTCGCATCGCGCAGCGCCTTCGCGTCGCCCGCCTGCGCCGCCCGGCCAAGGGTGTCGAACAGCGCCCCCGCCTGCGACGCCTGGCTGCGCTCGTACCAGCGCCAGCCCTGCCAGCCGGCGAAGGTCAGCGCCGCCGCCGTGATCGCCGCAACGATGAGCGAGCCGTGCTGGTTCCACCACGCCTTGAGCTCGGCGACCTGTTCCTGCTCTTCGAGATCGAGGGACATCAGTGAGCCTTGGGATTGAGCATGTGTTTTACGTGGGCGGCGGCCTGGTCGAGCTGGACGTCCGATTCGACTTGCGCAGCGAGGTCCTTGATCTTGACTGTACCGCGGCTGAACTCGTCCGGGCCTGCCGTGATGGCGATCCGGAATCCTTTCTTGTTGGCGTACTCGAACTGCTTTCCGATCTTCGCGCGCTCGAGATAGACCTCGGTATTGATGTCCTGGGCCCGCAGGCTCGCCGCGATGCGCAGGTAGCGTTCCAGCGAGTCGGGATCCAGGGTGGTGACGAGCACCTCGGCCGGCGTCCTGGCGATGGGTCGAAGCAGGTTCGCCTCCTTCAGCCTCGCGAAAAGGCGGCTCAGCCCTATGGAGATGCCCACGCCCGGCAGCTTCGTGTTTGTGAAATAGCTCGCCAGATCGTCGTAGCGGCCTCCGGAGCAGATGCTGCCGATGTCGGGGTGCTCGGTGAGCGTCGTTTCGTAGATGGTACCGGTGTAGTAGTCCAGGCCGCGCACGACGCTGAGATCGATGGCGAACGCCGCGTCGGGGACGCCGAACTGCCGGATGGCGCTCACCATTTTGCGCAACTCGTCGAGCCCCTGGACGTACAGCTCATTGCGGTAGGCAAGATCAGCGAGGAGCTCGAGCGTTTCATTGGTTTGCCTGCGTGAAGCGATGACGCGATAGAGCTCGCCTGCCGCCTTTGCCGACACACCCTGGCGCTGCAATTCCTCCAGGATGCTGCGGCTGTCTTCCTTGTCGATCTTGTCGAGCGCCCGAAGCACGATCGTGGCCGCGTCATCTGAAACGTCGAAGTGGCGCAGGATGCCTTTCAGCACTTTCCGGTTGTTGATGCGGATGCGAAATTCGCCGATCGCCATTTCGCGGAAAAGGCTGTGGATGATGCCCGGGATCTCGGCCTCGGCGAGGTAGCTCAACGTTTCGCGGCCGATGATGTCGATGTCGCACTGGTAGAACTCGCGGAACCTGCCGCGCTTTACCTGCGGATTCTCGCCCCGCCAGACACGCTGGATCTGGTAGCGGCGAAAGGGAAAGGCGAGCTCGCGCTCGCGCATGGCCACGTAGCGCGCAAGCGGCACCGTAAGGTCGAAGCGCAACGCGCCTTTGGCGGCGGCCTCATCATCGTCCTCAGCGGCAAGGCGCGACAGCGCGTAGATCTCCTTCTCGGCGCCGCCTTTCGAGGTCAGCACTTCAATTCTCTCGGCGGATGGCGTCTCGATCGGCAGAAAGCCGAAGCGCTCGAAGTTGCGGCGAATGAGCTCGACGAGCGCATTGAACTGCAGCTGCTCCTGCGGCAAAAACTCCTGATCGAAGCCCTTCAGGAGGGCCGGGCGAACTTTTCGCATGGCGCGCTCAGGCGGCCTTTGCGCCGTATTTTTCCCGGACGTACTTCTCGACGATCGCTTGGAATTCCTCGGCGATGCGCTCGCCCTTGAGGGTCACGGTCTTTCTGCCGTCCACATAGACCGGCGCGACCGGCACCTCGTTGGTGCCGGGCAGGCTGATGCCGATGTTCGCGTGCTTGGACTCGCCCGGGCCGTTGACCACGCAGCCCATCACGGCGACGCGCATTTCTTCGACGCCGGGATGCGCGGCACGCCACACTGGCATCTGGTTGCGCAAATAGGTCTCAATCTTCTGCGCCAGCTCCTGGAAATAGGTGCTCGTAGTGCGCCCGCAACCGGGACAGGCGCTCACCATCGGGGTAAAGGCGCGCAGGCCCATCGTCTGCAGGATCTCCTGCGCCACTTGCACTTCGCGGGCGCGGCTGCCGCCGGGCTCGGGCGTGAGCGAGACGCGGATCGTGTCGCCGATGCCCTCCTGCAAGAGCACCGCCATCGCCGCGGTCGAGGCGACGATGCCCTTGGATCCCATGCCAGCCTCGGTGAGCCCGAGGTGCAGCGCGTAGTCACAGCGCTCGGCGAGCGCGCGGTAGACGTCGATCAGGTCCTGCACCTGGCTCATCTTGCAGGAGATCACGATGCGCTCGGCCGGCAGCCCCCACTGCTCGGCCTGGCGCGCGGACTCGAGCGCGGAGCGAATCACCGCCTCGCGCATCACGGCGTCGGCCTCGAGCGGCTCGGCACGCCGCGCGTTCTCGTCCATCATGCGCACTAGGAGCTCGGGGTCGAGGCTCCCCCAGTTGACGCCGATACGCACGGGTTTGTCGTATTTCAGCGCGCACTCGATCATCGTGGCGAACTGCTCGTCGCGCTTGGCGCCCTTGCCGACGTTGCCGGGATTGATGCGGTATTTCGCGAGCGCGCGCGCGCAATCGGGAAACTGGGCGAGCAGCTTGTGCCCGTTGAAATGAAAATCGCCCACCAGCGGCACGCGGCAGCCGGTCAGCTCCAGCCGCTCCCGGATGCGCGCCACCTGCGCCGCCGCCTCTGGCGAGTTCACCGTGATGCGCACCAGCTCTGATCCGGCGCGCACGAGCTCGGCGACCTGCTCGACCGTCGAGCGCACATCGGCCGTGTCGGTATTGGTCATCGACTGGACGACGATGGGCGCGCCGCCGCCAATAAGTATGGATGCGGCGCCGCCGCCGACGCGGACCTGCCGCGAAACCCGTCTTTTCATGGCAGCGTGAAGCGGGCGATCGCGAGCTTGGTGTGCGGGGCGAGGTCGACCGGGCGGTCGTTGTGGGTGACGCGCACGTGCGCGGCGTTGCCAATGACGAGCGTCAGCGGGCCGCGCGCCTGCACCACGCGCTCGGCGCCCTTCGGATTGAGCGAGGACACCAGCATGCGCTCGTTCGAGTCCTTGACTTCGATCCAGGCCTCTTCTTCGCAGCGGATCACCAGCCGGTGCACGCCCGCGGGCGCCTTCGCTATGCTCGGCGTCGCGGCCTTCTCCATCGCTGGCGGCCGCTCGGTCGCCACCTTCACCGCAGCGGGCTCCGCGCGCGGCGCTTCCTCGATGGTCTTCGGCTGCGCACGCGGCGCGCTCGCTACGGTCGGGGCGGCGGCGGGCTTGGCAGCCGCTACCGCGCGCTTTTCGGCGGCGCGCTTGGAGGCGAGTTGGGTGGATGCGTTGTGCTCGCGGTACCACTGGTAAGCGATGACGCTGCCCATCGCGAGCACGGCGAGCGACACGCCGAGATACACGAAGGTCGAGCGGCGCGCGCTGTCGGAGAACGGCACCGGCTGGCTATAGCGCGCGGCGAGGTTGTTGGCATCGGGGGCCTGGAAGCGGCCGGCGATCGCCTCGAGCAGCGGCTCGGGCTCGAGCTTCAGCAGCCGCGCGTAGCTGCGCACCATGCCGCGCACGAAGGTCCCGCCCGGCAGGAGGTCGAAGCGCTCCTGCTCGAGCGCCTCGAGCTGCCGCGGCGCGAACTTGAGCTGCTGCGCGACTTCCGAGATCGACAGTCCGCGCGCTTCGCGCGCCGCCTTCAGCCCGGCCCCTATGGATTCGGTCATGGCGAGCTCAGTCATATTGCCCCCGCTGCAGCGACTGGTATTCGCGCGAGCCCGGGAAGCGCCGGCGCAGCTGGTTGGCGTAGCTCTGCTCGGCGACGCGCTCGCCCAGCTTGCGTTCTATGCGCAGGGCGAGCCACAGCGATTCGGAGCTTGGCGACACCAGCTTGTTATAACGCGAAACGAGCTTGCGCGCGTCGTCGATCTTACCCTGACGATAGCGAATCTGGCCGAGCTGCAGCAGGGCGGCCGGCTCGTCGGGGTCGAGCTTGAGCGCGCGCTGGAAGAATTCCTCGGCGTCCTTGACATTGTTCACGCGCATGCTGCAGACGCCAGCGGCCGAGTAGGTGCGCCAGGGGGAGGCATAAAGCGGATTGCGCAGCGCGTGCAGGAAATAGCGGATCGATTCCTTCTCCCGGGAGTTCTGGCACAGGAACCAGCCGAAATTGTGATTGATGTCCGGATCGTTCGGCGACAAGCGCAGCGCGCGCTCGAAGCTCGACTCGGCCTGGCGCACCTCTTTCAGCTCCATGTGGACCAGCCCGAGCAGGCCGTAGGCCTGGGCATAGGTGGGGTCGGCGGACGTGGCCTGCCGCAGCTCGTCCAGCGCGACACCCATGTTGCCGCGCTCGTAGTAGGCGCCGGCGAGCTCGGTATGCACGCGAGCCCGATTACGCGGATCGCCGACTTCGCCGACGATGGTCCCGCCGGTTGGTTCCGGCTCCTTCGTCGCGCAGCCGGCGATCAGCACCAGCACGGCGAGCGCGGCGCGCCGGTTCATGCGCGCACTTCCTTGAGGCGGTAAAGCGCCCGGCGACGGGTGCGATCGGCGACGTCGCCGGCGAGCTGGCCACAGGCCGCCGCGATCTCGTCGCCGCGCGTCTTGCGCGTCGTGACCGTGAGCCCCGCGCTCTGCAGCACTTCGGCAAAGCGGCGGATGCGCTCCGGATCCGAGCGGTTGAACTCCGAGCCCGGAAACGGATTGAATGGAATGAGGTTGAACTTGGAGCGCACGCGCTTCGCGATGGCCAGCAGCTCGCGCGCATGGGCAACGCTGTCGTTCACGCCGTCGAGCATCACGTATTCGAAGGTGATGAAGTCGCGCGGCGCCTTCTCCAGGTAGCGATTGCAGGCTGCCAGGAGCTCGCGCAACGGGTACTTGCGGTTCACCGGCACGAGCCGGTCGCGCAGCGCGTCGTTCGGGGCGTGCAGCGATACGGCAAGCGCGACCGGGCATTCGTCGCGCAACCGGTCCATGCCCGGAATCACCCCGGAGGTCGAAACCGTCACCCGTCGCCGTGACAGCCCATAGGCGTTGTCGTCGAGCATGAGCCGCAGCGCGGGGATCACGTTGTCAAGATTGAGCAGCGGCTCCCCCATGCCCATCATCACCACGTTCGATACCGGCCGCTCGCCCTCCAATAACCGGTTCGCCAGCCAGAGCTGCCCGATGATCTCCGCGGCGCTCAGGTTGCGGTTGAAGCCCTGCTTGCCGGTCGAGCAGAACGCGCAATCGAGCACGCAGCCCGCCTGGCTCGAGACGCAGAGCGTGCCGCGGTGCGTCTCGGGGATGAACACCGCTTCCACCGCGTTGGCCTCATCGACCTTCAGCAGCCACTTGCGCGTGCCGTCCTCAGCCGCCGTATCGCCGACGATGGCCGGCGCCTCGATGCGCGCGCTCGCGGCGAGCTTGTCGCGCAGCGCCTTCGCCAGGTCGCTCATGCGCGCGAAGTCGCTCTCGCCCTGCTGGTGGATCCAGCGCAAGAGCTGGCGCGCGCGAAACGGCTTCTCGCCCTGCTCCTCGAAGAAGCGGGCGAGCCCGGCGGCGTCGAGGCCGATCAGGTTCATCTGCCGTAGACCTCGCACGCCGGAAAGAAATAGGCCACCTCGGTGCGCGCGGTCTCCAGACTGTCGGAACCATGCACCGCATTGGCATCGATCGACTGCGCAAAATCGGCGCGGATGGTGCCCTGCTCGGCTTTCTTCGGATCCGTGGCGCCCATCAGCTCGCGGTTCCTCGCGATCGCGTTCTCGCCTTCCAGCACCTGGATCAGCACCGGCCCCGAGATCATGAACTCGACCAGATCGCGGAAAAACGGCCGCTGGCGATGCACCGCGTAGAAGCCCTCGGCCTCGTCGCGCGACAGATGCTTCATGCGCGCCGCGACGATGCGTAGCCCCGCCTTTTCGAACCGCGCCAGGATCTGGCCGATGATGTTCTTCTTCACCGCGTCGGGCTTGATGATCGAGAGGGTGCGCTCCAGCGCCATCCACAATGCTCCCCAATAGAGGCAAAATTAACCTGCAATTTTAGCAGCTTACACGCCATTCCGGGACCCACCCGGCGTGGTTTTGTGCGCTTTGGTAGCGAGTGTCGATGCCGAGTCCGGGCGCCCACACAAGATCGTCGCCGCGATAGATGAGCGGCATGCGCGCGCGCTGCCACGGCGGCACGCCGGCCTCCTGGAAGAGATTTTTCAGCGTACGCCGCGGCCGGCGTGCGTCGGGCTGCAGCCGCTCGCCGCCCGAGCGCAGCTTCACCGCGAGCTTTCCCTCCGTCACGAACCGGTCATCAATGCCGGCGCCGCGCGCGCGCCGAAAGCGCAGCTCGCCACCGAGCTCGGGCAGCGCGAGCTTGCGCTCCCCGTGCCACGCCACCGGGTGGAATGCGCGCGCCGGCATCGGCCTTTCGATCTTCACATCGCCTCTATAGACGCGAAGTTGCACGCCGTCGTGCGCGATCAGCGTGTTCGATCCGCGGCCGGTGAGCTGTTTGAGCATCTCGATGAGCTTCGCCTCGCTCGGCGCGCGCAGGCCCTGGGCGGCGAGGAACTCGCGCAGCGCGGTGCTCGCGTTCACGTCGGCGCGGCCGAAATGGCGTGCGGCGCGCGCCAGTGCCTCGCGCCAGCGCGGGTAGCGCTCGCTAAGCAGTGGCGCGATGCGCAGGCGGAGAAAATTGCGCGTGAAGGCGTCCGAGACGTTGCTTTCATCCTCGACCCATTTCAATCGGTGCTCGCGCGCATAGGCGGTAATCGCCTCGCGCGGCACCTCGAGCAATGGGCGCACGAGTACGCGTCCATGAAAGCTTGCGCGCTGCGGCATGCCACGCGCCCCGCGCGGCCCGGCGCCGCGCAGCAGGTTCATGAGCACGGTCTCGGCCTGATCGTCAAGCTGGTGCGCCAGCGCCAGCACATCGAAAGGCAGCTTGCGCAGCGCTGCGTAGCGCGCCTCGCGTGCCGCCTCTTCGTTTCGCTTAGCCACCCTTACCCGGCGTACGGTGAGTGGCACGCCGACCTGCTTGCACAGCCGCCGGCAGAAGCCCGCCCAGCGATCGGCGTTCGGACTGAGGCCGTGATGAATGTGCGCCGCCGCCACATCTGCGCGCCCGGCGAGCGCGTGCAGCAGCACGACCGAATCGATGCCGCCGGAAAGGCCTACGAGAATGCGCTTGCCCTGCAGCCCTTCCAGCGCGCGCCCGACGGCGGCGGTGACCTCAGCGCTCCTGGGCTTCCTTGAACTTGCCATAGCCCATGAGCCGTTCGAGCCGGCTTTCCACCAGCTCTTTCGGCTTCTTCTCCTGGACCTGCTTCAGCGCCTCGGCGAGCGCGCGCTTGAGCGCCTGCGCGGCGACCGAGGGGTCGCGGTGCGCGCCGCCGAGCGGCTCGGGCACGATCTTGTCGATCAGGCCGATGGTCTTCAGGCGGTTGGCGGTGATGCCGAGGGCTTCTGCCGCCTCCGGCGCCATGTCGGCGCTGCGCCACAGGATCGAGGCGCAGCCTTCGGGCGAGATCACCGAGTAGGTCGCGTACTGCATCATCAGCAGGATGTCGCCGACCGCGATCGCCAGCGCGCCGCCGGAGCCGCCTTCGCCGATGATGGTGGCGATGAGGGGCGTGCGCAGCCGCGCCATCTCGAAGAGGTTGCGCCCGATCGCCTCGGACTGGCCGCGCTCCTCGGCGTCGATCCCGGGGTAGGCGCCAGGCGTGTCGACGAAGGTGAACACCGGCAGCGAGAACTTCTCGGCGAGCTTCATCAGCCGCAGCGCCTTGCGGTAGCCCTCGGGCTTGGGCATGCCGAAGTTGCGCGCGATCTTCTCCTTGGTGTCGCGGCCCTTCTGATGCCCGATGATCATGCACGCGGTGCCGTTGAAGCGGGCGAAGCCGCCCACGATCGAGCTGTCGTCGGCGAATGTGCGATCGCCGTGCAACTCGTCGAAGTGCGTGAAGAGCGCCTGCACGTAGTCGAGGGTGTACGG
>DASXRW010000288.1:0-5443 GCA_036506355.1 Burkholderiales bacterium | reverse complement strand
GCGCTGCCGCGCGCGGGCGACCTGCCGTTCTTCGTCTGCGAGCTCGACGAGAGCCAGCCCTGCACGCACAACCCGCTCGGCGCCAAGGGCTGCGGCGAGTCCGGCACCATCGCCGCACCGGCGGCGGTGATCAATGCCGTGCTCGACGCGCTGGCGCAGCACGGCGTGCATGACCTGGAGATGCCGGCTACGCCGCACCGCATCTGGCAAGCGATAATGCGCAAATGATCCAGTCCGCGTTTCGCGCCCAGGAAGTCAATCCGGCGAAGCTCGTCCAGCTCTACCGTAAGGAGTTCGAACTCTGCCGCGTGGAGAAGGGCGAGACCATCGCGGTGGTGAGCGACCTCGCGACGCGCCGCGAGTACATCCAGGCGGCGTTCGCGGCGGCCGATGATCTCGGCGCCGATATCTATGAGCTGTGCGTCAACGCGCTGCCTTCCTGGACCAAGGTGGGCGTGCCGACGATCGGCCAGTGCAAAGGCACACTGGAGGCGGTGAGTGCCGCGGACATCGTCGTAGTGTTCCACGTGCCGCTCTTCACCAAATGGCTGAAGCAGGTCATGGACGGCGGCACGCGCGTGCTGATGATCATCGATGCGCCCGACGATCTCGAGCAGCTGATGTCGCCCGCGGGGCTGAAGGAAGCCTGCAAACATGCCGAGTCGCTCTATAAGCGCACCAAGCGTGTGCGCGTGAGGAGCGAGGCGGGCACCGACCTGACCTACGAGTGCGGCGAGTATCCGGTGATGACGCAGTGGGGCTATGCGGACGAGCGCGGCCACTTCGACCACTGGGGCGGCGGGCATATCCACACGTTTCCGAACGAAGGCAGCGCGCACGGCACGGTGGTGCTGCAGCCCGGCGATATCGTGATCCTGCCGTACTGTCGCTACGTGGCGGACGCCGTCAAGCTCGAGATCCGCGAGGGTCACATCACGAACATCCAGGGCGGCATGGACGCGAAGCTGATGCGCGACTGGCTGGACGACGGCAAGTCCTCGGGCAGCGATCGCGATCCTTTCGCCGTTTCGCATCTCGGCTGGGGCATGAATCCGCAGGCGCTGTGGTACGGCATCGCGCTGCACGGCGACCTGCCCGAGCGCCATCGCGCGGCCGCGCGTACCTTCCCCGGCAATTTCCTGTTTTCGACCGGCCCGAACACCCAGGGCGGCGGCAAGCGCAATACGCGCGGGCACTACGACGTGCCGATGCGCGACTGCACGGTGGAGCTCGACGGCAAGATCGTGATCGAGCGGGGCAAGATCGTCGACGACAAAATGCGCGTCAAGCGCGAACCACGTTAGGGAGAGACATGCGAACCATCGTTTTCGTCATGAGCATCGCGGTCGCGATGGCGGCCCAGGCGGCGGACAAGGTGAAGATCGGCTTCATCAGCACGCTGTCGGGACCGAACGCGGCGATCGGCGGGGACATCCGCGATGCGTTCAACCTCGCGATCAAGCTGAACGGCGGCAAGCTCGGCGGCCTGCCCGCCGAAGTGCTGATCGGCGACGACCAGCTCAAGCCCGAGAACGCGAAGCAGTTTGTCGAGCGCTATCTGCGCCTCGAGAGGGTCGATCTGATCACCGGCACGGTGTTTTCGAACATCGTGCTCGCCATTGCGCCCGACGTGCTCGCGGCGAAGACCTTCTTCATCGCGCCGAACGCAGGACCGTCGAATTACTCGGGCGCACAGTGCGATCCGTTCTTCTTTGTTTCTTCGTGGCCGAGCGAGGCCTACAGTGAAGCGGCGGGACAGTACGTCACATCGAAGGGCATCAAGAACGTGCTGCTCCTCGCGCCGAATTATCAGGGCGGCAAGGATGCCGCTACCGGCTTCAAGCGCTATTACAAGGGAAGACTGGTCGACGAGATGTACACCAAGCTCGGCCAGCTCGACTATGCCGCCGAGCTCTCGCAGATCCGCGCCGCGAAGCCCGAGGCGCTCTACGTGTTCCTGCCCGGCGGCATGGGCGTCAACTTCATCAAGCAGTTCGTCGCCGCCGGCATGTCAAAGGACATGCAGCTCATCGTGCCGCTGTGGGGCTCGGACCAGGACATCATCCGCGCGGTCGGCGACCCGATGCTCGGGCTCTTCAGCCTCGGCCACTGGTCGATCGACATGGATAATGCGGCCAACAAGAAGTTCGTCGCCGAGTTCGAGAAGGAATACAAGCGGCTGCCGACCGGCTATGCCGCCTCGGGCTACGACACGGCGCTGCTCATCGATGCCGCGATTCGCAAGGTCAAAGGCCGGATCGAGGACAAGGCTGCACTGCGCGCTGCGCTGCGCACCGCGGACTTCAAGAGCGTGCGCGGCGAGTTCAAGTTCGGGCCGAACCAGTTTCCGGTGCAGAACTATTACCTGCAGGTCGTCGGCAAGGGCGCCGACGGCCGCATCATGCACAAGACCATCGGCACGGTGCTGACGAACCGCGGCGACGCCTATGTGCAGGATTGCAAGATGAAGTGAGGCTAGCGCGGCGCCGGGAAAGCGACGATCCGCTGCTCGACCAGGCGCTGCAGCTCGGCGGCTGAGCAGCCCAGCTCCCTGAGTAGTTCCGCACCATGCTCGCCGATCTGCGGCGGGTCGGCGCGCTTGGCGAGGCGCTGGCCATCGAACTCGAGCGGCAGCGCGGGTACGCGAATGGTTTTTCCCCGCACGCGAGTTTCCAGCAGGCCGCCCGACGCCTTGAGGTGCGGGTCATCGAGCAGATCCCAGGGCTTGGCGATCGGCGCGAACGGCAGGCCGATGGCCTCCAGATGCGCGGCGAGCTCGGCCTTGGTATAGCGGCGCATGATCTCGCCCAGCCGCGGAATCAGCCAGCCGCGCTCCTTCACCCGCATGCCATTGGTCTTGAGGCGCGCATCGGCGGCGAGCTGCGGCTCGCCGAATTCGCGGCAGAACACCTCCCACTGCGTATCGGTCACCACGCCGACGAAAAGCCGCCCGTCATTCTTCGTCTCGAAGATGTCGTAGACGCCCCAGGCCGGGCGTTTCACCGACATCGGCGGCGGCTCTTCGCCCGTGAGCTCGTACTGCGCCATGTGCTGCGCGACGAGCAGCGCGGTGGTTTCAAACAGCGAGCTGGTGACGCGCTTGCCATGCCCGGTCTGATCCCGCTCGCGCAGCGCGGCGACGATGCCGAGCGCGGCGAAGGTGCCGCCGAGGATGTCGATCACCGATGACCCCGCGCGCAGCGGCCGGTCCGGCAGCCCGGTCATGTAGGCGAGCCCGCCCATCATCTGCGTCACCTCATCCAGCGCCGGGCGGTTCTCGTAAGGCCCGCGGAGAAAACCCTTGAGCGAGCAATAGATCAGGCGCGGGTTGCGCTCCGCCAGCGCAGCGTGCGAAAAGCCCAGCTTGTCGAGCGCGCCGGGGCGGAAATTCTCGGTCAGTACGTCGCTGCGCTCGACGAGCTTGATGACGAGCGCGCGCCCCTCCGGGTGCTTGAGGTCGACCGCCAGGCTCTTCTTATTGCGATTGAACACCGGAAAGAAGCCGGCGCCGGCGTGCTCGAGGCGCCGCGTGTTGTCGCCTTCGAGCGGCTCGACCTTGATCACTTCGGCGCCGAGGTCCGCGAGCATCAGCCCGCAGGAGGGGCCCATCACCATGTGCGCGAACTCGACTACGCGCACCCCTTCAAGCAGCGGCACGGAATCCTTTGGGCAGCCCGGCGAGCGGCGTGTGGCCGTAGACCGGCTCTTCGGGGATGGCGTCGACCAGAATCTTCCGCGCGGCGAACAGCTTCTCGAGATCGATGCCGGTCGCGATGCCCATGCTTTCGAACATGAACACCAGGTCCTCGGTGATGACGTTGCCGCTTGCACCGGGCGCGAACGGGCAGCCGCCCAATCCGCCCATCGAGCTGTCGAAGGCGTGGACGCCTTCCTCGTACGCGGCGAGCGCGTTGGCGAGCCCGAGACCGCGCGTATTGTGAAAATGGGCTCCCTCGAGCTTCGCGCCGATGGCCGTTTTCACCTTAGAGAACAGGCGGCGCACCTGCGCGGGGTTCGCGTACCCCACGGTATCGGCGAGCGCGACGCCATCGCAGAACTGCGCGAGCGCCGTAGCGATGCGCACCACGTCGTCCTCCGGCACGACGCCCTGCATGGTGCAGCCGAAGGCAGTGGACACGGCGCCTTCGATCTCGACGCCGGGATGCGGAAACGCGGCGCACTTGCGCACTTCCTCGACCATCTGCTCCGGGGTCATGCGCACGTTCGATTCGCTGTGCTGGCGGCTCGCGGAGACGGGAAAGGTCACCTTGTGCGCGCCGGCTTCGAGAGCGCGCTGGAAGCCTTTGAGATTGGGGGCCAGGGCCACGACCTTGAGGCCGGGAATGGTGCGCGCGAAGGCGACGACCTCGGCGGTGTCGGCCATCGCCGGGATGAGCTTCGGCGGGACGAACGAGCCCACCTCGATCTCTTTGAGTCCGGCGTCAGCCAGCGCCCGGATCCAGGCCTTCTTCGCCGCGGTGGACATCAGGTGCTTCGCGTTCTGCAGCCCGTCGCGCGGGCCGACTTCGCAGATGTGAACCTGGCTCATCGCTTCATTCTATTCTCGATCGCCGCCAGCGCGGCGCCGCACGCCGCACTGCCGGCGGCGAAGGCGAGCATCGCCCAGAGCGCGGCTTCCCAGCCGCCGAAGCGCGAGGCGATCCACGCGATCGCGAGCGGCCCGAGAAACTGCCCGATGTTCGAGAACTGCAGCACCATGCCGTTGCCGGTGGCGATGTGCTGCGGCGAGCGGGCATGCACCGGCAGGCCGGCGAAGATCGACGCCGGGATGACGCCGGTGGCGAGCGAGAACACCAGCACCAGCGCATAGCGCCCCAGCTCGGGAACGGCGGACGAGAGCATGCCGATCTCGCACAGCGCCGCGATCGCCGAGGCGCCGATGACGAGCGCGCCACGCGGCACCCGGCGCGAGAGCAGCCAGCCGCCGATGAGATTTCCCGGCGCGTTCACCAGGACCATGAGCGCGGTCGCGGTGGACGCCGCGGCGGTCGAAGCGCCGTGCTCGGCGAGGAAGGTCGGCAGCCAGACCATCACCGAAGTCCATTGCGCGACATAGAACGCGAACAGCAGCGCCATGGCGATGTTTCCGCGCTGCGCCAATGATTCGACGACCAGGCGCATCGAGCTCAGCCGGGAGACGGGAGTCTCGGGCACGGTGCGCGCGAATACGATGGCTGCGAGTGCCGCGACCATCGCGAGCGCGAGCCACAGCGCGCGCCAACTCGACGCAGCGATGAAAAGGGGCGCGGCGAGGAGGGCGATCGTCCCGCCGGTCGGCATATAGGCGCTCCAGATGCCGAGCGCCTTTGCGCGGTCGCGCGAATTTGCGGCCATGGCGCTCATCAACGCTGGCGCCGGGACGGCGAAGAGAATGAAGCCCACGCCTTCCAGGAAGCGCGACGCGAGCAGCGGCAGAAAGCCG
>DASXRW010000287.1:0-4736 GCA_036506355.1 Burkholderiales bacterium | reverse complement strand
GGCCTCGAGGGGCACGGTTCGTTGTGAAGGAAAGCGCACGGTGAAGCGGCTGCCGGCGCCGACTTTGCTCTCGATGTCGAGCGTGGCCTGGTGGCGCGCGATCGCATGCTTGACGATCGCGAGGCCGAGCCCGGTGCCGCCGGTCTCGCGCGAGCGGCTGCGGTCGACGCGGTAGAACCGTTCCGTGAGGCGCGGAATGTGCTCGGCGGCAATTCCCAGCCCGGTGTCTGCGACGCTGAAGGAAGCACCCTCGGGGCCATCGCCCCAGACGAGCCGGACGCTGCCGCCGGCGGGCGTATAGCGGATCGCGTTGCTCACCAGGTTGGCAAGCGCGCTGGCGAGCTCGCTCTCCGCGCCGACGAGATCCATGGTCGGGTCGCCTTGCAGCGAGATGCTGTGCCTGCCGGCGGAAAGCGCTTCCGCATCGGCGCGCAGGCGCGCGAGCAGCGGCCCGACGCGCACGCGCTCGGTCGACGGCGGCGGTGCCGCTTCGAGTACCGACAGCATCAGCAGGTCGTCGATGATCCGCTGCATGCGAGCGGACTGCTCGCCCATCATGCCGAGGTAGTCGCGCACGCGCTGCGGATCGAGCTTGAGCTCGCGCACGGTCTCGAGGAAGCCGACCAGCACGGTGAGCGGCGTGCGCAGCTCGTGAGACACGTTGGCGACGAAGTCTCGCCGCATGGTCTCGACGCGCTCGGCCTGGGTCGTATCACGCGACAGCAGCAGCTTCTGCGCCTCGCCGTACTGGACAAGTTGCAGCGAGAGCGAGAGGCCCGGGCCGCGCGACACGCGCACCGGCGCGTCATGTTCGTCGGCCGCCAGGTAGTCGATGAATTGCGGATCGCGCACCAGGTTGGCGATCGGCTGGCCGAGGTCGGCGCGGCCGTCGATCTGCAGGTGCAGCTCGGCGGTGTGGTTGCACCACTCGATGCGGTTCGCGCTGTCGAGGATCACCACGCCGTCGGGGAGCGCCTGCGCCGCGCGCCGGAAGCGGGTCAACGCATCGCCGAGCTGCTGCTCGCGCCGCTCGGCGGCGCGCTCGTAGCGGTGCAGCGCGCCGAGCACCTCGTCCCAGGCACCGCTGCCTTCCGGAACCTGGCCGGCGACGGGATTCGCGGCCCAGCGCGCGAGCCGCGCCAGGTGGCGCACATGGTAGAGGACGATCACGAGCAGGCCCGCGGCGAACGTCGCCCAGCCCCATGCGGCGCCGATCAGCCCCACTACGACTGCGATGGCGCCGATGCCCGCGAGCAGCGCGAGCGTGGTGCGATAGACGGTACTCAAGCCGCGCGCAGGCCGTAGCCGGCGCCGCGCACCGTGTCGATCAGGCGGTCGTGCCCGCTCGGCTCGAGCGCCTTGCGCAGGCGCCGGATGTGCACGTCGACCGTGCGCTCCTCGATGTAAACGTGATCGCCCCACACCTGGTCGAGGAGCTGGGCGCGCGAATAGACGCGCCCCGGATGCGTGAGCAGGAAATGCAGCAGCCTGAATTCAGCGGGCGAGAGCGTGAGGCGCTGATCGCCCGCCGTCACGCGGTGCGTGGCGGGATCGAGACGCAAGCCTTCCACCTCCACCACATCGCCGGAGAGCTGCGGCGCGCGGCGCCGCAGCACCGCCTTGATGCGCGCGGCGAGCTCGCGTGGCGAGAACGGCTTCGTCAGGTAATCGTCGGCGCCGGCCTCGAGGCCGGAGATCTTGTCCTGCTCCATGGCGCGCGCCGTGAGCATGAGGATCGGCAGATCGCGCGTGCGCTCGTCGGTCCGCAGCCGGCGGGCGAACGAAAGCCCCGATTCGCCCGGCAGCATCCAGTCGAGCACCAGCACATCGGGCAGCGCCGCGCGGATTGCGGTCTCGGCTTCCTCGGCGCTCGCCGCGCGCAGCACGCGGTGGCCGAGATGCTCCAGGTTCACCGCCACGAGCTCCTGGATCTGCGGCTCGTCCTCGACCACGAGGACGGTGGCGCTCATCGCTCGAGCGGCACGGGTCCGGTATGCCGTACGTCCGTGCCCTTCACGATATAGATCACGTACTCGGCCATGTTCTTGGCGTGGTCGCCGATGCGCTCGAGCGCCTTGGCGATCCAGACGATCTCGAGCGAGGTGGAGATGGTGCGCGGGTCTTCCATCATGTAGGTGATGAGCTGGCGCAGGATCGAGCTGAACTCGGCGTCGATGCCGGCGTCGTCACGGATCACTTCCGCCGCGGTAGCGCAATCGAGGCGCGCGAAGGCGTCGAGCGTACGGCGCAGCATCGAGATCGCGAGCTCTGCGGCGTGCCCGAGCTCGACCGGCGGCGGCTGCACCGCGCCGCGCTCGTGGATGCTCTTCGCCATGCGCGCGATCTTCTGCGCTTCGTCGCCCATGCGCTCGAGGTCGGTGACGGTCTTGGTAATGGCGAGGATCATGCGCAGGTCGTTGGCGGCGGGCTGGCGGCGCACGATCACCTGGCTGCAGTCGCCGTCGAGCGCCACTTCCATGGCGTTCACCTTATGGTCGTTTTGTATGACCTCGTCGATCAGCGCGCGATCGCCGGACTGCAAGGCCTCCAGCGCGCGGCGGATCTGCGACTCGACCAGGCCGCCCATCTGCAGCACGCGCGAGCGGATCGAGTCGAGGTCGAGGTCGTACTGCTTGGAGGCGTGCTCGCTGATGCCCATGGCTTATCCAAACCTTCCGGTGATGTAATCCTCAGTCTGCTTCTTCTTCGGCTTGATGAAAAGCTCGTCGGTGACGCCGTACTCGATCAGCTCGCCGAGGTACATGTAAGCGGTGAAATCGGAAACCCGCGCCGCTTGCTGCATGTTGTGCGTCACGATGAGGATGGTGACGCGCTCCTTCAGATCGTGGATCAGCTCCTCGATCAAGGTCGTGGCGATCGGGTCGAGCGCCGACGTGGGCTCATCAAACAGCAGTAGTTCCGGATCCGTCGCGAGCGCCCGCGCGATGCAAAGGCGCTGCTGCTGGCCGCCCGAGAGGTTGTACGCCGGCTCGTGGATGCGGTCCTTGACCTCGTCCCAGAGTGCCGCGTCCTGCAGCGCCTGCTCGACCTTCTCCTCGATGCGCCGGCGCGAGTTCTCGCCGCGCACCCGCAGCCCGTAGGCGACATTGTCGAAGATCGACTTCGGGAAGGGGTTGGGCTTCTGGAACACCATGCCGATCCTCATGCGCACCTCGATCGGGTCGACGTCGGGCGCGAGCAGATCGCTGTTGTCCGGGTGCAGCACGATGCGTCCCTGGTAGCGGTTGCCGGGATACAGATCGTGCATGCGGTTGAAGCAGCGCAGGAAGGTCGATTTGCCGCAGCCCGAAGGGCCGATGAGTGCAGTAACCTGGCGCTCGTAGACCGGCATGCTGATGGTCTTCAGCGCGCGGAAGTCGCCGTAATAGAAATCGAGCTCCTGCACGTCGGCCTTGGCGCTGAGCGCCGCCTTCTGTTCCATCAGCTCCGTCTTCATCAAGGTATCGGGCGCGGACATGATATCTCCAGGATCACCACTTGATCTTGCGGCGCAGCCGATAGCGCAGCCAGATGGCGAGACCGTTCATGGCGAGCGTCATCAGCACCAGGACAAAGCCGGCGGCGGCGGCGTTCACCTGGAAGGCCGCTTCGGGCCGCGAGGTCCAGTTGAACATCTGGATCGGCATCACGGTGAAAGGCGAGAAGAGCCATTCGAAGGACACGAACGGCGGCTCGGCCTTCAGTGGCGCGGGCGGCAGGAAGGCGATGAAGGTGAGCGCGCCGATGGTGATGATCGGCGCGGTTTCGCCGATGGCGCGCGCCATGCCGATGATGATGCCGGTGAGGATGCCGGCCGAGGAGTACGGCAGGATGTGGTAGCGCACCGTCTGCCACTGCGTCGCGCCGAGCGCGTAAGAGCCCTCGCGGATCGATTGCGGAATCGAGCGGATCGCCTCGCGTGTCGCGAGGATCACCACCGGCAGGATGAGGAGCGCGAGGGTCAGGCCCGCCGAGAGAATGCTCTGTCCGAAGCCGAACTGGTAGACGAAGAGGCCGAGCGCGAGCAACCCGTAGACGATGGACGGTACGCCCGCCAAGTTGGTGATATTGATTTCGATCAGGTCGGTGATCCAGTTCTTGCGCGCGTACTCCTCGAGGTAGATGCCGGCGGCGACGCCGAGCGGCACGGCGAAGAACGCGGTGGTCAGCATGACGAGCGTCGAGCCGACCCATGCCGACAGAATCCCCGCCTGGCTCGCGCGCCGCGACGGAAAGTTGGTGAAGAAGTCCCAGTCGAGGCGTCCCATGCCGTTCCACGCCATGTCGGCGAACAGCGCGACGAAGGTCAGCACGCCCACCATCAGCGCAATCAGCCCGAGCACGCCAAAGAGCGCGTCGTAGCGCTTGTGCCGCGCGATCAGCGCGCGGATCTCGGGCAGATCAATAGGCTTCACGGAAGCGCTTGCGCAGGAAGTGGCCGACGATGTTGCAGGCGAGCGTGAAGAGCATCAGCGTCAGGCCCGCGGCGAAGATCGTCTGGTAGCCGATCGAGCCGTGCGGCAAGTCGCCGAGCGCCACCTGCACGATGTAGGCGGTGATGGTGGCGGCCGGCTCGAGCGGATTGAACGTCAGGTTGGGCTGCATCCCGGCCGCGACGGCGAGGATCATGGTCTCGCCGACCGCGCGCGAGATGCCCAGGATGTACGCCGATGCCAGTCCCGAGAAGGCGGCCGGCACCACCACGCGCAGCGCGGTCTGCAGGCGCGTCGCGCCCA
>DASXRW010000286.1:0-6083 GCA_036506355.1 Burkholderiales bacterium | reverse complement strand
CCGAACTGCAGCGTCCACCACGTTCCGCTCTTCTCTGCGCGCGCGGTGACCTGGCCGGCGAGGCCGGACTCGTGGCCCTCGCGCGCGAGGATGCGGCAGGCGCCGGCGAGCGCCTCGCGCGCCGGAAGATCTGCAGCGGGGAAATCGATTGCCATCTCGCGGTTCACGCGCTCGATGAAGTCCTGCTTCATTTCATGAGCCGCGGCAGATAGAGCGAAATGATCGGGAACGCCACCAGGATCGCGAGGCGGATGCAGTCCGCGGTCATGAACGGCAGCACGCCGCGGAAGATGACGCGCGTGGGCACCTGCGGCAGCAGGGTATTGAGCACGAAGAGATTCATGCCGACCGGCGGGCTGATGAGACCGATCTCCACCACCACCACGATCAGGATGCCGAACCAGATCGGATCGACGCCCAGATGCACGACGAGCGGAAAGAACACCGGCACCGTGAGCAGGATCATCGACAGCTCTTCCATCGCCGTGCCGAGAAGCACGTAGATCACCATGATCGACGCTACCACCACCATCGGACTCACGCCGAGCGACGCGATGAAATCCTTGAGGTCGGCCGGCATGCTGGTGATGTTGACGAACTCGGCGAACATCAGCGCGCCGATGAGGATGAGAAACAGCATCGATGTGGTGCGCGCGCTCTCGACGAGCGCCGCGTAGAGCGCCTCCCAGGTGAGGGTCTTGCGCGCCAGCGCGAAGATCATCGCGCCGAACGCGCCGACGCCCGCGCCCTCGACCGCGGTGAACACGCCGCCGTAGATGCCGCCCATCACCAGCGCGAACAGGGCGATGACACTCGTCACGCCCTTGTAGACGAGCGAGAGCAGGAACACGGCGATGGCGCCGAGAACGGCGGCGTCATCGGAAGGCAGCCAGCCGAGCTGCGCGCTCGCGATGACGGCGACGCCGACCGCGGCGAACCAGCCGACGCCCTCGAGCGTCGCGAAGCGCTCCTTCCACGACATGCGCTCACCGCGCGGGCCGGCCTGCGGATCGCGCCAGGTGACGTACTGCACGGTGAAGCACAGGAGCAGCGTCGCGAGGATGCCGGGCAGGATGCCGGCGGCGAAGAGTTTGCCGATGCTCGTGCCGGTCATGATCCCGTAGATCACCATGATGGTGGACGGCGGTATCAGGATGCCGAGCGTGCCGCCCGCGGCGATCGCGCCGGTCGCGAGCCCGTCGGAATAGCCGAACTGCTTCATCGACGGATACGCGACCTTGGCGAAGGTCGCGGCGGTGGCGATCGACGAGCCGCAGATCGCGCCGAACCCGGCGCAGCCGACGATGGTCGCCATGGCGAGGCCGCCGCGCAGGTGGCCGATGAAGGCGTAGGCGGTGCGGAACAGCTCGCGCGACATGCCGGCGCGCGTGACGAAGTTGCCCATCAGGATGAAGAGCGGAATCACCGAGAGCGTGTAGTTGCGGCCGGTCTCGTAGATCTTGGTCTGCGCGGTGGCGAAGGCCGCGCTCCAGCTCCAGTCGCGCATGTAGGCGTAGCCCACGATGCCGACCACGCCCATCGCGAGCGCGATCGGCAGGCGCAGGAACGCGAGCACCATCATGAGCGCGAGGCCGACAAGGGACTCGGTCATGGCCTAGGTCGTGACCACCGGGCTGCGCGGCGCGCCGGGCCAGATGATCTTGAACAGATGCACCACGCCGGTGAGCGCGATCATCACCGCCATGAAATAGACGAACGGGCCGACCAGGATGCGCAGCACGTCGGTCGTGTCGCCGTAGCCCGAAATGCGTCCCGCCTTGATCCACACCTGCCACGTGAGGAAGAACATGATCGCGGCGCAAACCGCGTGGATCGCCCGGACCCAGACGTCCGCGAGCCGCACGGGCAGCATGCGATCGATGAAGTCCATGGTGACGTGCTCGTCGGCGTGCGACACCAGCGGCAGGCCGGCGAAGATGAGGACGAGCAGGCCGAGCTCGGTGATCTCGAACGCGCCGCGGATCGGGCGGTTGAGAAGGTAGCGCGCCACCACGTCGGCGAACGTGAGCGCCATCAGGCAGAACAGCAGCACCGAGGCGGCGATGCCGAGCACGGCATCGGCGCGCCTTTCCCAAAGCGGCTCGGAGGGCGGCGTCACGAAAAGAAAGGGCGCGGTTGGATCCGCGCCCTATCTTAGTGGAATTGCCGTCCGGCTACTTGGACGCTGACAGCTTCTTCAGCTCGGCGTGGAACTCGTCGAGGATCGCCCGGGCGTTCACGCCTTTGGCGCTCGCCTTCTTGATCCACTCCTCGATGATCGGCCCAGAGCGCTTCTTCGCCTCGGCCTGCATCGCGGCGTCGGCCTGGACGATGTTGGCGCCGGCTTTCTTGAGCGCGTCGAGCCCGACCCTGTCGGCCGTGTCCCAGGACTGGCCGTTCGAGCGCGCCGCGTACTCGTAGGAGTACTTGTCGATGATCGCCTGGTCCTGTCTTGCGAGCTTGTTCCACTTGTCCTCGTTCATGAAGAAGCCGAACGAGGAGCTGTATAGGCCGCCCGGGAACACGGTCGCCTGGCCGATCACCTTGTCGAGCTTGAAGGACACGATTGACTCGAAGGGGAAGAACACGCCGTCGGCGACCCCGGAGTTGAGCAGCTCGTAGGACTCGGGCGCCGGCTTGAAGAAGGGCGAGCCGCCGAGCGCGGTGATGACCTGCTCGGAGATGCCGCCGCCGGTGCGGATCTTCATGTTCTGGAAGTCGGCGAGCGACTTGATCGGCTTCTTGGTGAACATCTGGCCCGGCCCGTGGGTCCAGACCGCGAGCAGCTTGACGCCCTTGTACTCGCCCAGCTTGTGGAAGTGCTTCCAGTGGATGCGCGAGTAGGCGACCGAGTTCACCTCGGCCGTGTCTCCGGCGCCGGGCAGCTCGGCCATCAGCGGCATGATGTGGCGCGCGGGCGTATAGCTCGCGGTCACGTACGAGAGATCGACCAGACCATCGCGCACCGCGTCGAACGTTCCGGGCGGCGCCGCCGGGGCCTTCGGCAGGCTTTGGAACTTCACGCGGCCGCCGGTGGCTTTCTCGACTTCGGCGGCCCAGTTTGCCTGCCAGATCGTCAGGTGATGCGTCGGCGGCACCCAGCTTGAATACGTGAGCGTGGTCTGGGCGTAGACCGGCGCATTTAAACCTAAGGCGAGCGCGGCGCAGACGAGCGCGGCCGCGGCAAGCGTGCGCGATGAATGCATGGTGAATCCTCCTCTCGCGTAATCATAAATGCTTTGCGCTCGTGCGTGCGCAAGTTCATTGTCTTTCCATTTTGGTTTGGATACGATCAGCAAGCGGTGGAGAGGCAGGGGGAGAGAAAAGAATGCCACACGTGGTGACGAAGTCCGATCTCGTGCAGGTCGCGGCAAAGGCGGGCAACCTCAGCAAGGCAGCGGCGGGCGAAGCGGTGAACGCGGTGTTCGACGCGATCGTCGAGAACGTCGCGAAAGGCAAGCGCGTCACCGTGGTCGGCTTCGGCACCTTCCTGCCGCGCAAGCGCAAGGCGCGCGCCGGGCGCAGCCCGGTGAACGGCAAGGAGATCAAGATCACCGCGAAGACGCTGCCGGCGTTCGCCGCCGGCCAGGGCTTCAAAGAAGCAGTCGACAAGACCTAGAGATTCTCTTCCCAGTTCCTTGTTTTAGCGGGGATTGCAAAGCCGGGGCTGGCTTGGCAGAATCGCGAAGCACGATTCCTGCCAATGGATAAGCCACTCATTCTTTCGCTCGACGCCCACGGCGTGCCGCATCGCTGGATCAGCTGGCAGCAGGCGTGCTTCTATTACGCGAAGAACCTGATCGCCTGGACCATGGGCGATGAGACCTTCACGTACTACGGCGGCATCTCGCGCATCACGGGCGAGCGCTCGAGCATCACGGCGCATTCGATCATCGCCATCAAGGGCAAGGCGCTCGCCGCCAAGGGCTTCAACCAGGTGCCGCCGCTGAACAACCGCGAGCTCTTCCGGCGCGACCGCCACATGTGCGCGTACTGCGGCGGCGAGTTCAACTACTTCCGACTGACGCGCGATCACATCACGCCGCTCTCGCGTGGCGGGCGCGATACCTGGATGAACGTGGTGACCGCGTGCCGGCATTGCAACGGCCACAAGAGGAACCGTCTGCCGCAGGAGTGCGGCGTGGAGCTGCTCTACGCGCCCTATATCCCGAACAAGGCCGAGTACTTGATCCTCACCAACCGCCGCATCCTGGCGGACCAGATGGAGTTCCTGAAGCAGCACGTCGCGTCCCACTCGCGACTGGTCTTGGCCCCTGCCTGATTTTTGGCGCAATAGCGGTTTCCATCTCCTAGAACGCGACCCATCCGGACGCCTGCGCGTCACGGACGACTACCTGCGCGCCTATTACCTTCGCCCGGAAGTGCATCCGGTCGAGGAATCGGACGACGCCGAGCGCGAGCTGCATGCCTCGCTGATGGACGAGCCGCGCCGCCGGGTGAGGCAGCGCGAGCTCGATGCCATCGAAGATCCCGATGCGCGCGACAACTACCGGCTAGTGCTGAGGTTCCGCGACCGGCTGATCCAAGCCGGTACCGTTGAAGGCTGCTATCTCGGCCTGTTTCGCGGCGCCGTGGACATCGCGCCGCTCTTCATCGAGCAGATGGCGCATGTCATCCTGCGCAACATCCTCGATGGCTGCGACGATCCGCTGCGCCTGCGGGCGGCCGAGTGCCTGTTTCGCGACCAGAAGGCGACGATCCAGGAGGGCCATGCGCTCGTCGCCGACCTCGAGACCGTGGAGATGCACGCCGCCGGGAACCGCTATGGCAGCATCGGCCGGCTGATCGTCGAGGCGGGCGCGCTCGGAAAGGTCGATCTGGACGTGCTCGACCGGCCGAACGCCGCGCTCTACTGGCAGCGCGAGTCACGCTACGACACGGTGATCAGCCTGACGTACGGCCGCCCGGCGCTGGATGCATTGGGCAGGGTCCTGGAAATGTGGGTGAAGCACTTCCTGGGCACCGGCGTGCGCGTGAAGCCGATCCGCCGGATCGAGGAGGCGCGCTGGGCCTGGCATATCGGCCTGGACGCCGAGTCGACGGCGATCCTCAACGAGCTGTGGTCGGGCAGCGAGGTCGAGCAGGGGCGCATGCAGCGCATCCTCGCGCTATTCGCGCTCGAGTTCGAGGATCCGCGAGCGATGCGGGCCGACATCGCCGGACGGACGATTTACCTTGCGCTCTCCGCTACGGAGGAGGGCGCGGTGCGCATGAAGCCGCAGAACCTGCTCACCAGCCTGCCGGTGAATGAAGCCTGACTATTGGCACCGCGCGAAGCGCGCGCTCGCCCGGCGCGATCCGATCATGGGTCGCATCATGCGCGAGCATCCCAAAGTGTTCCTGGCACGGCGCGGCGAGCCGTTCCTCACGCTTGCGCGCGCGATCGTCGGCCAGCAGATCTCCGTGAAGGCGGCGCAAAGCGTCTGGGATCGCCTCGTGGCATGCGTGGGCGCGGTGGCGCCCGAAACGGTGCTGGCCAAGGACAGGAAACTGCTGCGGGCATGCGGCCTGTCGGATCGCAAGACCGAGTACATCGCCGACCTCGCCCAACACTTTGCCGACGGCGCGATCCACGTGCATCGCTGGCCGCAGATGTTGGACGAGGAGATCATCGCCGAGCTGGTCGAAGTGCGCGGCATCGGCCGCTGGACCGCGGAGATGTTCCTGATCTTCAACCTGCTGCGGCCCGATGTCTTTCCGCTCGACGATCTCGGCCTGCAAAAGGGCCTGCGCCTTGCCTACTTCAAGGGCCGCAAGGTATCGCTGCGCACCATGCAGCGCCTGGGCGAGACCTGGCGGCCCTGGCGCTCGGTCGCTACCTGGTACCTCTGGCGCTCGCTCGATCCGCTGCCGGTAGAATACTGACCCGCCGTGAAGACCACCTTCCTCGAGTTCGAGCAGCCGATCGCGGAGCTCGAAACCCGCATCGAGGAATTGCGCTACGTGCAGGACGACTCGGCGGTCGATATTTCCGAAGAGATCCAGCGCCTCACCAAGCGCAGCCAGACGCTCACCAAGGACATCTACGGCAAGCTCACGCCCTGGCAGGTGGCGCAGGTGGC
>DASXRW010000285.1:0-3156 GCA_036506355.1 Burkholderiales bacterium | reverse complement strand
TTGTCGATCTTGCCTTCGGCGAAGTACTTCAGGCTGAAGCTGACGCAGCCCATGTAGAGCGACTCGGTGAGCAGCGGGTCGAGGCCGGTGCCGATGATGACCTCGGTCGAGCCGCCGCCGATGTCGACCACCAGGCGGGTGCTTTTTTCCGGCCCTGCCGAAGCCGGCAGCGCGTGCGCCACGCCGACATAGATGAGGCGCGCCTCCTCGCGGCCCGAGATCACCTCGATCGGGAAGCCGAGCGCGGCGCGCGCCTCGCGCAGGAATTGCGGCGCGTTCTTCGCGACGCGCAGCGTGTTGGTGCCGACCGCGCGCACCGCGGGCCGCGGGAAGCCGCGCAGGCGCTCGCCGAACTTGGCGATCGCCTCGAGCGCCAGCGCTTGCGTCGCGCGGTCGATGCGCTTCTCCGCAGTGAGCCCGGCGCCGAGGCGCACCACCTCGCGCACGGCGTCGAGCGGATAGATTTGGCCATCGACCACGCGCCCGATCTCGAGGTGGAAGCTGTTCGAGCCGAGGTCCACCGCGGCGAGGGTGTCGTGGCGTGCCATCAGTCCTAACGTATCAGAGGCTTGCGCGCAGTAACAAACCAGTCACAAAAAATCGGGGTCCTCGCGTGCAGAATGGCATCCAGAGGGCGGGTCAGCATGGAATCCGAAGGACTAGGCAAAACCCCGGAGCGCGTCATTTCTCCGGCGGGGACCGACATTACAATGCCCTTTTCGGTCCCCGCATCTACTTCCCCAGGTACTGCCCCAGCCCGGCAGCCGATGAACCGCAGAGTCCCGCTCCCAGCACAGTTCCTCAATCGCGAGCTCGGCATCCTGGCGTTCAACCGCCGCGTGCTGGCGCAGGCGGCCGACGACGCCGTGCCGCTGCTCGAGCGGCTGCGCTTCATCACCATCGTGCCGTCGAACCTGGACGAGTTCTTCGAGATCCGGGTCGCCGGCCTCAAGGAGCAGATCAAGCTCGGCCTGCCCGAGCCCGGCCCCGACGGCCGCGCGCCCACCGAGGTGTTCGACACGGTCAGCCGCGAAGCGCACGCCTTGGTCGCCGAGCAATACCAGCTCCTCAACCAGACGGTGCTGCCGGCGCTCGCGGCCCGGGGCATCGTGTTCCCGAAGCGCGAAGAGTGGAATGCGGCGCAGCGCCAATGGATCCGCGACTATTTCTTCCGCGAGCTGCTGCCGGTGCTGACGCCGATCGGCCTGGATCCGGCGCATCCCTTTCCGCGGGTGTTCAACAAGAGCCTGAACTTCGCGGTCGAGCTCGAGGGCCGCGACGCCTTCGGCCGCGGCTCGCGCGCCGCGATCGTGCAGGCGCCGCGCGCGCTGCCGCGCCTCATCCGCCTGCCGCAGGCGCATGCCGGCGCGGAGTACGCCTTCGTCTTCCTCTCCTCGATTCTCCATGCCCATGTCGGCGAGCTGTTCTCCGGCATGAACGTGATCGGCTGCTACCAGTTCCGCGTCACGCGCAACTCCGATCTGTTCGTCGACGAGGAGGAGATCAAGAATCTGCACACGGCTTTGCAGGGCGAGCTCTTGCATCGCCACTTCGGCGATGCGGTGCGGCTGGAAGTCGCCGACAACTGCTCGCTCGGCATGGTGGAGTTCCTGCTGCAGCAGTTCGGGCTGCGCGAGCCCGACCTGTACCGAGTGGACGGCCCGGTGAACCTGTATCGCCTTCGCGAGGTGCACGACCAGGTCGAGCGCCCGGCACTCAAATATCCGCCGTTCACGCCCGGCCTGCCGCCGGCGCTCGATGCGCCCGATCTGTTCGAGGTGCTGAGGAAGCAGGACGTGCTGCTGCACCATCCGTATCAGTCGTTCCTGCCGGTGATCGATTTCATCCGCACCACCGCCAACGATCCCAATGTGATCGCGATCAAGCAGACGGTGTACCGCACCGGCACCGATTCGGAGCTGATGGAGATCCTGGTCGAGGCCGCGCGCAAGGGCAAGGAAGTCACGGTGGTGGTCGAGCTGATGGCGCGCTTCGACGAGGAGATCAACATGAACTGGGCGGCGCGCCTCGAGGAGGTCGGCGCGCATGTCGTCTACGGCGTCGTCGGCCACAAGACGCACGCCAAGATGTCGCTCATCGTGCGCCGCGAGGACACCGATCACGGCAAGGCGCTGCGCCGCTATGCGCATCTGGGCACCGGCAACTACCACCCGGCGACCGCGCGCCAGTACACCGACTTCGGCCTGTTCAGCGCGCACGAGGAGCTCTGCGCCGACGTCGCCGAGGTGTTCCAGCAATTGACCGGGCTCGGCCGCGCCGGGCGCCTCAAGCACGTCTGGCAGTCGCCGTTCACCCTGCATCGGCGCATCATCGCGGCGATCCGCAACGAGGCGAAGCTCGCCGCCGAAGGCAAGCCCGCGCGCATCATCGCCAAGATGAATGCCCTCCTCGAGCCGCAGATCATCGAGGAGCTCTACACCGCCTCGGGTGCCGGGGTGAAGATCGAGCTCATCGTGCGCGGCGTGTGCGCGCTGCGTCCCGGCATCGAGGGCGTGTCGGACCACATCCGCGTGCGCTCGGTGGTCGGGCGCTTCCTCGAGCACTCGCGCGTGTTCTACTTCGAGAACGGCGGCGCCGAGGACGTGTACCTCGCGAGCGCCGACTGGATGGCGCGCAACTTCTTCCGCAGGATCGAGCTCTGCTTCCCGGTGCTCGACCCCGCGCTCAAGAAGCGCGTGATCCGCGAGGGGCTCCAGCCCTATCTCGAGGACAACAGCCAGGCCTGGGTGATGGCACCGGACGGCAACTACGAGCGGCTGCGCCCGCGCCGCGGCGCCAAGGGCCGCTCGGCCCAGGACGAACTCCTCAACAGTCTCGCCACGCCGAGCGGCGAACCACGACAAGCCGTACCCGCCGTCGCCTTGAAGCCTGCCTAGGCTCTTGCGACGCGGATCACGCCCTTCAGCTCGCGCACGATGGCGAAGGCGCGCTTGAGCTGGGCGAGGTCGCTGACGTCGAAGGTGAAGCGCATGAACGCGAGCTCGTCGCGGCTCGGCGTGCGCACCGCGGTGACGTTGATCTTCTCGCGCGCCAGCGCGTCGCCGATGTCGCGCAGCAGGCCGCGGCGGTCGGTCGCGGTGACCGCCATCTCGACGGTGTAGCTCCCCGGGCCCGCACCCCACTGCGCATCGATCA
>DASXRW010000284.1:0-13510 GCA_036506355.1 Burkholderiales bacterium | reverse complement strand
CTCGCCTGGAAGTCGCTGATCAGCGGTGAGGCCGCGCTCGCGACCGCGCTGAATGCCTCGCTCGCGCGGTAACAGCGCCGAGCTGCTTCGCTCACCGAGAGATCGACTTCGCGAGGCTTCAGTAATCCTTGCGGGGCGGCGCAGCGCGAGACCGGCACGGCGCTGTGCTCACCACCGAAGGGCGCGGCGTCGCCGCGGCGCCTCATCGGAATGCGCGATCAGGGCTCGAGCTTCTTGTAGACCAGGTTGGCGAGGCGCAGCAGCTCGTCTCTGCTGAGATCGGCTGAAGCGAGTGCGTAGCCCACTTCGCGGTCGATCCAGTAGAAGACACCGACGTTGTTCTCGCGCGCGTAGCGGAAGGCGGTCTCGCGATTGCGTGATGCCTCGGTGCGTATGTAGAGCGTGAGGCGCCGGCCGGCCTGTGACTGGTACATGAACTGCGCCACGGGGCCGTTGTCCCCTGGCAGGAGACGCCCGCCCACGAGCGACATGCCCGCTTCGTCGAGCTTCGGCGCGCGCAGCTTGACGCCCAGGCGCTTCGAGAGCCAGGCGACAAGGTGCTGCTCGTCGTCCGCGCCCACCTCGACCGGGTGGCGCACTTCCGGCGAATAGGTCGCATGCGCGATGGCGGCGCGCCGCGCGATCACGGCGCTGTCCGGAACGACCTGGGTCACCGTACGCTCGGGACGCACGTGCCAGCCTGCGGGCGCGCCGATCGCGATGCCGAGCACCACCCAACCGGCAGCCACGGCCACGCGGCGCCATTGCGGCCGTCGCGACGCGGCGCGGGCGAGGCGCGCGGGGACGGGATCGGAGAGCATCGCCTCGTAGGCGGCGCGCACTTCGTGCGCCAGGCGCCGGTACGCAGCGACGCGCTCGGCTTCCTCCGGTCGCGCCGCGAGCCAGGCTTCGACGGCGCTGCGCCGCTCCTCGGGCAGGCGTCCATCGGCGTAGGCCTGCAGATCCGCTTCGCTGACCGGCACTTCGCTCATTTGACGAGCTTCAGCTTGGTCGAAGGCGTCTGGCCGAGCATCATGGCGCGCAACTTCTCCCGCGCGCGCGACAGGCGCGACATCACGGTGCCGATGGGAATGCCGAGCGTGCGCGCCACCTCCTCGTAGCTCATTTCCTCGAGCGTGACGAGCAGCAGCACCGCGCGCTGATCAGCGGGCAGGCGCGCGATCGCGCGATCGAGGTCGCGCACCAGCAGCGCATCGGGCTGCGTGCCGCGCTGCGCGAGCTCGGGCATCTCGTCCTCGAGAGGATCGCTCGAGCGCGTAGCCCGAACGCGATTGACGTGAACGTTGTGCATCACCGTGAAGAGCCACGCGCGCAGGTCGGTGCCCCGGCGGTAGAGATGCAGCTTCGCCCAGGCGCGCTCAAGCGTGTCCTGCACCAGATCGTCGGCACCGGAACGTTCCCCTACCAGGGCCCGCGCGTAACGCCGCAACCGCGGGATCAGCTCGACCAGGCGCTTGGCTTCGTCCATGGGGAACAGGCCTCCGGAGGCAGCTATTCCACGCTATTTCGGCTCGCCGGGCAATGCCGGCAGGCTGCGCAGGTAAGCAATCAGCGCATCGAGGTCCTGCGCGGTCAGCTGGCTCGTCGTATTGCGCACCACTTCCGACATCGTGTCGCCCATCACGTCGCCATCCGGGAAGAGCCCGCTCTGCAGAATGTCCTTGAGCTCGCCGTCACCGTACTTTTTGAGCCGCGTCGGCGTGAGGTTCGGCGCCGATGTGTTTTCGCCGAGCTTGGCGCCGGCGAGATAGCGATCCTTCTTCGGCCCGCCGAGCAAGTTGCGCGGCGTGTGGCATTCCCCGCAGTGGCCGAGCGCCTGCACGAGATACGCGCCGCGGTTGACGACCGCGCTCTTCGCCGGGTCGGGCCTGAATTCACCGGGCGCGAAGAACAGCCATTTCCATCCCCGGAGGGGGAAGCGCCAGCGATAAAGCATGCCCAGGTCGTGCGGCTTGCTTGGCTGCGCCGCCGGCTTGAGCGTTCGCAGGTAAGCCCAGAGATCGCGCAGGTCCGCGTTGCCGATGCGGGTGAACGACGGATAGGGAAACGACGGAAAGTAATGCGCGCCATCGGGCCGCTCGCCTACGCGCAGCGCGCGCGCGAAATCCGCGAACGACCAGCGGCCGATGCCGGCCTGCGGATGCGGCGTGATGTTCGGACCGTAGAACGTACCGAAAGGCGTCTTGAGCGCGCGCCCGCCGGCAAAAGGCGCGGCGTCCTTGCGCTCTTCCGTGTGGCAGCCGAGACAGCCGGCCGCCTTCACGAGGTACTCGCCGCGCTTCGCGTCTCCCTGCGCAGTCGCCGCCGCAGCCCACAGCAGAAAAAAAAGCCCCGCCACGGCGGGGCTCGTCTGCAACCTCAAGTGCTACTGCTTCTGGCGGAAGCTCTCGTGGCAGCCGCCGCAGGCCTTGCCGACGGCGCCGATCTGCGCCTTCACCGCCGCCTCGTCGCCGCTGCGGCTCACCTCGTAGAGCTTGTGCGCCTCGTTCTCGAGGCGGCCCGCGGCTTCCTTGAACTTGGCGGGCTGCTCGTAGATCGCCGGCAGCGCGGCGCTTTTGACGTCCTTGGTGCCCGGCTCAAACCCGTCCCACGGCATGCGGGTCAGATTGTCGAGAAACGCCGCGTTGCGCCGAACGATGTCGGCGTTGTAGGGCGCTTTGCCCTGCGCCATCGCCGCCATCGGCCCGAAGTACTTGCCCTGCAGCGTCATCACCGCCTGGCGCTGCTTGACGAGCGTCTCGGGCTTCGCCTGCGCGAACACGGCGCCCGCCACGATGCCGAGCGCCAGTGCCACCGCCACTGCCATACCGCTTCTTTTCATCGAGTCCTCCTAGAGGGGGTACCGGAAGAGAACACCGAGGGGGCCTGGGTATTCCCTAGCGCAGACCCGCCGCGTATTCGGCGACGGCGCGGATCTGGCCGTCGTTCATGTGCGCGGCGACACCGCGCATCACGCCGTTGACATCGTTCCCTCGCTTGCCTTCCCTGAACGCGGTGAGCTGCGCCACGATGTACTCGGCGTACTGGCCCGCGAGACGCGGAAATTGCGCAGGTATCCCGGCACCGGCGGGACCATGGCAGCCCGCGCACGCGGGAATGCCGTGCAGCGCGTCGCCGCCGCGCCAAAGCTTCTGGCCGAGCGCGGCGAGCTCCTTGTCGGCGGCCGCCGAAGGTTTGAGTGCTTGCCCGGCGTAGTACGCGGCGAGCCCCTTCATGTCGGCGTCCGACAGATTGGCGACCATGCCGTTCATCACCGCGCTTTCGCGCAACGGCGGCTTGCCCCCCTGTGCTTTGAAGTCGCGCAGTTGCTTCGCCAGGTATTCGACGAACTGTCCGGCGATCTTCGGGTTCGCGGGCGCGATGCTGTTGCCATCGGCTGCGTGGCAGGCGGCGCAGACTTGGCCCGCGGCTGCGGGCGCCTTGTCCTGAGCCAAAGCCATGCCGGCTGCGAGCATTGCGGCAGCGAGCGCCACTGCGCGGTTCATCCCCTGGCCCCCCGGATCGGAAAGGCGCGATTTTATTAGAATTCCCCGCCTTCGCCATGACGGCCTTCGCTCATGCGGCTTTCCTGCGCGCGGCTGCCCGCGTCGCCGACCTGCCGCCGCCAGGGCCGCCCGAGATCGCTTTTGCGGGGCGTTCCAACGTCGGCAAGTCGAGCGCGATCAACGCGCTCGCCGGCCGCCGGGCTTTGGCGCGCACGAGCAAGACTCCGGGCCGCACGCAGACCATCAACTTCTATGCGCTGGGCGAGGCCGCGCGCTTGGTCGACTTGCCGGGCTACGGCTACGCTCGCGTGCCACAAAGCATGCGCGCGCAATGGCGCGAACTGGTGGGCGGCTACCTGCGCTCGGCGAGCACTCTTGTCGGCGTCGTGCTGGTGATGGACGCGCGACACCCCATGACGCCGCTCGACCTGCAGCTCATCGAGTGGCTTGGTGAGCGGCCGCTGCACGCGCTTCTCGCCAAGGCGGACAAGCTATCGCGCAGCGCGCAGTCGGCGCTGCTCGGCGACGTGCGCCGACAGCTCGGTCGCAATAGCGCGACGCTTTTTTCGAGCGTTACGCGACAAGGGGTAGAGGAGTGCCGCGACCTGCTCGAGCAGTGGCTCGACAGCAGGCCGCGAAAATAAAAAGCCCCCGGTAAAGGGGATATAAACCGGGGGCAAAAACGCCTTAACTTTGGGATTAAGGCACCCGCTCAGGGAGGAGAAGCGGGAGACGATCAACTCGTCTGAAGGTAAGATGCCGCCACCGGGGAAAAAGTTCCGCCTCCGGAATAACCAAAAAACCCAAGCGCGATGAAGGTCTATGGCAGCTTCCCCGGCGTGCGCATGCGACGCATGCGGCGCGCGGAATTTTCGCGCCGGCTCATGCGCGAGACGGTGCTCACGGCCGACGATTTCATCTACCCGGTGTTCATCATCGACGGCAAAGCCCGCACGCAGAAAGTGGACTCGATGCCGGGCGTGGAGCGCGTAACGATCGATCGGCTGCTGCCGCTCGCCGAGCAGTGCCTGAAGCTCGAGATCCCGGCGCTCGCGCTCTTCCCCGCGATCGAAGGGCGCCTCAAAACCCCCGATGGCCGCGAGGCTTTCAATGCGAAGGGGTTGATCCCGCGCGCGGTGGCTGCGCTGAAAAAGCGCTTCCCGGAACTCGGCGTGATGACCGATGTCGCGCTCGATCCCTACACCTCGCACGGCCAGGATGGCGTGATCGACGACACGGGCTACATTCTCAACGACGAGACGCTCGACATCCTGGTGAAGCAGGCGCTGGCCCAAGCGGCCGCAGGCGTCGACATCGTCGCGCCTTCGGACATGATGGATGGGCGCATCGGCCGCATCCGCGCCGCGCTGGAAAAAGGCGGCCACATCCACACGCGCATCATGGCCTACTCGGCGAAATACGCGTCGGGCTTCTACGGGCCGTTCCGCGACGCCGTAGGCTCGGCGAAGTTTCTCGGCAAGAGCGACAAGAAAAGCTACCAGATGGACCCGGCGAACTCCGACGAGGCGCTCTGGGAAGTCGGCCTCGATCTTGCCGAAGGCGCCGACATGGTGATGGTGAAGCCCGGGCTGCCCTATCTCGACATCGTGCGGCGCGTGAAGGACGAATTTCGCGCGCCGACCTACGTCTACCAGGTCTCGGGTGAATACTCGATGCTGCGTGCGGCCATCGCCAACGGCTGGCTGCCAGAATCGTGCGTCATGGAAGCGCTGCTCGCGTTCAAGCGCGCCGGCGCCGACGGCATCCTCACCTACTTCGCTCTCGATGCCGCCAAAGTCTTAAGGAAGCGCTCGGGAGGCTGATAGCCGATCACGCGCAGGCCCGCAATCTCGCGGCCCTGCGAGTCGAAGAAGATGATGCCGGGCGGCCCGAAGAGCGAGAAGCGCCTGAGCAGCGCCCGGTCCGCTTCGTTCGCTGCGGTGACGTCGGCCTGCAGCAGGAGCATGCGATCAAGCTCCGCACGCACGCGCGGATCGGAGAACGTAAGCTTCTCCATCTCCTTGCACGACACGCACCAGTCCGCGTAAAAGTCGAGCATCACCGGCCGGCCGGGCGCGCGCAGCCGCTGATCCAATTCCGCCACCGAAGCGACGCGCGTCCAAGCTGTCCGGCTTGCGCTATCGCCACCCGTAAAGGCGCTGACCACCAAGGCCACTCCGGCCACCACGGCGAGGACGCCTACGCCTTTCCACAATCGCGACTGCGTGCGCAGCGCACCGAGATAGATCGCCGAGCCGACAAAGAGAGCCCCCCAGGCCAGGCTTTCCAGCGTTGCTGAGAGAAGCGGCGCGAGGATCCACAGCGCCACCCCGAGCAGCAACACGCCGAAGAACTTGCGCACCGCCAGCATCCACGCGCCCGCCCTCGGCAGCAGCGCGCCTTCGGACACGCCGACCGCGATGAGCGGCAGGCCCATGCCGATCGCGAGCGCGAACAGCGCCGCCCCGCCGAGCACGACGTCGCCCGAGCGCGAGATCTGCAGCAGCGTTCCGGCGAGCGGCGCGGAGACGCAGGGGCTCACGATGACCGCCGAGAAGACACCCATCGCCGCGACCGAGGCGATGCGCCCGCCCCGCAGGCGGCCCTGGCTTGCGTACAGCCGCTCGTGCAGAAAGCCGGGCAGCCGCAGCTCGTACAGGCCGAACATCGATAGTGCGAGCGCCACGAAGATGAGCGCGAATGCGCCGAGCACCCACACGTTCTGCAGATACGCGGCGATCAGCGATCCCGCGTAGGCAGCGCCGATCCCGGCGAGCGCGTAGGTGAGCGCCATGCTGAACACGTAAATCAGCGAAAGTCCCAGCGCGCGCGATTTGTTCAGAGACTCACCTTCACCGGCGATGATGCCGGAGAGAATCGGGATCATCGGCAGCATGCACGGCGTGAAGGCGAGCAGCAGTCCCAGCACGAGAAAGCCGCCGAGCACCAGCGCGAGGTTGCCCTGCAGCAGGCGCGCGATGTCCACGTCGCTCGCGTAGAGCGACAGGCGCGGCTCGGAGGGCAGCGCCGCGCTCGCGCCCACGAGTTGCAGCGTCGCTCTGGACTCCATGGGCACATAGCAGACGCCGGCGTCGGCGCAGCCTTGCGAGACGACCTTGAGGTCGAAGCGCCCCTCGCCCTGCACCGGGAGGCGGATGTTCACGCTGCCACGATAGATGGGCATCTCGCCGAAGAATTCGTCCTTGTGGGGAATGCCCGCCGGCAGCTCAGGCTGGCCGAGCTTGGCATTTCCTTCGGCGCTGAAGCGCAGCCGATCCCGGTAGAGGTAGTAGCCCTCGGCGATGGCGAAGCGCACCTCGACGCCACCGCCGTCCACTGCGCGCGCGGTGAAGCGAAATGCCTGTTCCGGTTCCAGCAAATCCGCCGCCTGAACTCCGGCGAGCAGTGCGAAAAGGAGGATGAGCGTTTTCAAGCTGTGGTTTCGGCGGCGACCCATTCCAGGTAGGCCGGCAGCCCGCGTTCGATTGGGACCGCGATGATCTCCGGGAGTTCGTACGGATGGCCCGCGCGCAATGCCTGCTCGAGCGCGCCGTAACGCTCGGCGGTCGTCTTGATCAGCATGGGATGCTCTTCGTCGTGCTGCACCGCGCCCTTCCAGCGATAGATCGAGCGGCAGGGCGCGAGGATGTTCACGCAGGCGGCGAGGTTTTTCGCCACCAGCAGGTCGGCCAGCCGCTCGGCGGCGGCGCGGTCGGGGAGATTGGTCAATACCAGGAGAGTGCTCATCGCCGCATTTTATTCGCCGAGGTAAGCCTCGCGCACCCGCGGGTTGTCGAGCAGCTCGCGCGCCTCGCCCGAGAGCGTGATCGCTCCGGACTCCATCACGTAGCCGCGGCGCGCGAGCTCGAGCGCCGCGCGCGCGTTCTGCTCGACCAGCAGGATGGTGACGCCCTGCGCGGCGATGTCGTGCACCAGATCGAAGATCTTCGTCACCATCATCGGCGCGAGGCCCATCGAGGGCTCATCGAGCAGCAGCAGTCGCGGCCGTGTCATCAGCGCGCGCGCGAGCGCGAGCATCTGCTGCTCGCCGCCGGAGAGCGTGCCCGCGATCTGGCGGCGCCGCTCCGCGAGCCGCGGAAAGCGCTCGTATTGCGCCGCCGCCGCCTGGTGTAACTGCGCGCCGCCGTGCGCATACGCGCCCATCGCGAGGTTCTCCTCCACGGTGAGCTGCGCAAAGATGCCGCGGCCTTCGGGCACCATGACGAGGCCTTTGCGCGGCAGCTCGTGCACCGGCGCGCCGCTGATGTCCTCGCCGCTGTAGCGCACGGTGCCGCTGCGCGTAGCGATGAGGCCGCAGACCGCTTTCAGCGTCGAGGTCTTGCCGGCGCCGTTAGCGCCGATCAGGCAGACGAGCTCGCCTTCGGCAATCTCCAGGTCGATTCCCGCGACCGCGCGAATGCCGCCGTAATGCACCTCGAGCTGCCGGACTTCAAGCAGCACGCGGTGTACCGAGATAGGCCTCGATGACTTTGGGGTCGCGCTGCACCTCGGCCGGCTCGCCTTCGGCGATCTTCTGGCCATAGTCGAGCACCATCACCCGGTCGCAGACGTTCATCACCAGGCGCACGTCGTGCTCGATCAGGAGCACCGTCATTCCTTCATCGCGGATGCGTCGGATGAGCTTGCCGAGCGCGAGGCGCTCGGCGGGGTTCATGCCGGCGGCCGGCTCGTCCAGCGCGAGGAGCCGCGGTTCGGTCGCGAGCGCGCGGGCGATTTCCAGGCGCCGCTGGTCGCCATAGGGAAGGCTGCCGGCGCGGTCGTTCGCGCGGTTGCGGATGCCGACATAGTCGAGCAACGCCAGCGCCCGGCTTTCTATGGCCCGCTCCTCGCGCAGCGTCCCGGGATTGCGCAGCACGGCGCCGATCACGCCTGTGCGAGTGCGCACGTGGCGGCCGATCATCACGTTCTCCAGCGCGGAGAGGTTGGCGAAGAGCCGGATGTTCTGGAAGGTGCGCGCGATGCCGGCGGCGGCGATCTGATGCGGCGCGAGCCGATCGAGGCTGCGCCCGTCGAAGCGGAAGCTGCCGGCATTCGGCGCGTAGACGCCGGTCAGCAGGTTGAAGAGCGTGGTCTTGCCGGCGCCATTGGGCCCGATCAGCCCATAGATCTCGCGCGGCGCGATGGAGAACGACACGCCTTCCAGCGCCTGCAGGCCGCCGAAGCGCTTGCTGACTCCTGTGACCTCGAGCAACGCGCTCATGTTTGTTCCGTCAGCTCGCGCTTTCTCACCGCCGAAGGCAGCAGGCCCGCGGGCCGGAACAGCATGATCAGCACAAGCGCGAGGCCGAAGAGCAGCATGCGGATCACCTCGGGCTCGATCAGCTGGCGGCCGAAGATCGCGTCCTGCACCGGCTCGACCGTCCAGCGCAGGATCTCCGGTGTGAACGAGAGCAGCACCGCCCCGAGGATCACGCCCCAGATGTTGCCCATGCCGCCCAGCACCACCATCGAGACCACCATGATCGATTCCACGAGCACGAAGCTTTCCGGAGAGATGAAGGCCTGGATCGCCGAGAACATGCCGCCCGCGACGCCGCCGAAGCTCGCGCCCATGGCGAAGGCGAGCAGCTTCAGGTTGCGCGTGTTGATGCCCATGGCGCGCGCGGCGATCTCGTCCTCGCGGATCGCCTCCCATGCGCGCCCGATGCGCGAATTCTGCAGGCGCAGGTTGACGAGGATCACCGCGAGCATCACCGCGAGCAGCAGGTAGTAATACTTGATGGGCCCGCTGAACTCGAGGCCGGCGAAGGTCTCGAGCCGGGCGAAATTGAACTCGCCGAGCTTGAACGGATCGATGCGCGCGATGCCCTGCGGCCCGCTGGTGATGTTCACCGGCCGCGACAGGTTGTTGAGGAAAATGCGCACGATCTCGCCGAAGCCGAGCGTGACGATCGCGAGGTAGTCGCCGCGCAGCTTGAGGGTGGGAGCGCCCAGCAGCACGCCGAAGAACGCGGCGACGGCCGCCCCGATCGGCAGGATCACCCAGAACGGCAGATGCAGATCGAAATGCGGGCTCGCGAGCAGCGCATACGTGTATGCGCCTACCGCGTAGAACGCGACGTAGCCGAGATCGAGCAACCCGGCGAAGCCGACCACGATGTTGAGGCCCAGCGCGAGCAGCACATAGAGGATGGCGTAGTTCGTGATCCGCACCCAGGTCGTGCCGACTTGGGCGAGCGCGAAGGGCAGCACCGCGAGGCTGATCGCGATCAGCGCGACGCCGCCCCACAGCACGGCGCGATGAGTTCTCCAGGCCTTCAAGCGCGGTCTCCGACGCGCTCGCCGAGCAGGCCCGAAGGCCGGAACACGAGCACCAGGATCAGCACGATGAACGCGAACACGTCCTGGTAATTCGAGCCGAACAGCACAAAGTTGCCGCCGCCGGCGCAAGCTTCGATCCGCGGCGCGAGCGTGTCGTATGCGCAGAGATTGGTAAGGTCGCCGATGTAGCCCGCGCCGAGCGCCTCGACGATGCCCAGCAGCACGCCGCCGAGCATGGCGCCGGGAATGTTGCCGATGCCGCCGAGCACCGCGGCGGAGAACGCCTTCAGGCCGAGGATCGAGCCCATGGTGTACTGCGCGAGCCCGTAATAGGTGCCGAACAGCACGCCCGCGACCGCGCCGAGCGCGGCGCCGATGACGAAGGTCGCCGCGATGACCCGGTTGATGTCGATGCCCATCAGGCCCGCGACCTGCGGGTTCTGCGCGGTCGCCCGCATCGCGGTGCCCAGGCGCGTGCGATAGACCAGCACGGCAAGGCCGGCCATCAGCGCGAAGCAGATGGCGAGGATCGCGATCTGGATCGAGCTGATGGCGGCGCCCGCGATGATGTAGGTGCGCGACGGGATGATCTGCGGGAACGCGAGCACGTTGCGGCTCCAGATGAGCAGCGCGAGATGCTGCAGGATGATCGAGACGCCGATCGCGGTGATGAGCGGCGCAAGGCGCGGCGCATGGCGCAGCGGCCGGTAGGCGAGCCGCTCCATCGAATAGCCGACGAGGATGCAGACCGGGATCGCGCAAGCGCCGCCGATCAGCACCACCGCGAGCGGCGGCAGGCCGGCGGGCGCGAGCGCGTTGATCACCGTGAACGCGACCATCGCGCCGATCATCACGACCTCGCCGTGCGCGAAGTTGATGAGCTGGATGATGCCGTAGACCATGGTGTAGCCGAGCGCCACCACGGCGTACACGCTTCCCGCGGTAAGGCCGTTGATGACCTGCTGCAGAAACGTGTCCACGGCCGGCAGCCTAAACCAAAAATAAAAACGGCACCCCGTGGTGCCGTTTCAGAGGGCGAGCGTTGCGCCTACTTGCCCATCGTCTTCACGAACTCCTCGTAGGTCACCGTCTTGCCGCTCTTGATCACGGCGATCGGCTCGATCTTGCCGCCCTTCATGGTGAAGATCGTCATCTCGGCATCCTTGCGGTCGCCTTTTTCGTCGAAGGCGATCTGCCCGGTGGCGCCGGTGTAGCTGATCTTCTGCAGCTCGGGCAGGTATTTCTTCGGGTCGCTCGAATCCGCCTTCTTCATCGCCTCGATCAGCAGGAACACGGCGTCGTACGTGAAGGGCGCGTAGAGGATCGGATCACTGTTGAACTTCTTCTTGTAGGCGTCGAGAAATTTCTTCGACGCGGCCTGCGGCGGAATGCCGGCCTGCGAGCAGAGCAGCCCTTCGGCCGCGTCGCCCGCCAGCTCCTTCATCTTGTCGGTGCACGCGCCGTCGCCGAAGGAAAACACCGCCTTCATGCCGAGCTCGCGCCCCTGCTTCATGAGCGGCCCGCCGGTCGCGTCCATGCCGCCGTAGAACACGGCGTCGGGATTGCGGCCGCGCAGCTTGGTCAGGACCGCTTTCCAATCGGTGGTCTTGTCGGTGCCCTTCTCGCGCGGCAGCACCTTGATGTTGGCGGCTTTCAGCGTCTTCTCCACCTCGTTGGCGATGCCTTCGCCATAGGCGGTGGCGTCGTCGATCACCGCCACGAGCTTGGGTTTCTTCGCGGTGGCGAGATAGCTCGCGATCGCCGGACCCTGCTGGTCGTCGCGGCCGACGACGCGGAACTGGTTCTTGAAGCCCTGCTCGGTGAGCTTGGGGTTGGTCGCCGAGCCGGAGATCACCGGAATGCCGGCCTGGTTGTAGATCGGCGAGGCGGGAATCGAGGTGCCCGAGTTCAAATGGCCGACGACGCCCGCGACCTTTGCGTCGACCAGCTTTTGCGCCACGGTCGTGCCCACTTTCGGATCCGCCTGATCGTCTTCGGCGACGAAGGTGAACTTCACGTCCTTGCCGCCGATCTTGACGCCCGCGGCGTTGGCTTCCTCGACCGCGAGGCGCGCGCCGTTCTCGTTGTCCTTGCCGAGGTGCGCGATGCCGCCGGTGAGCGGCCCGACGTGGCCGATTTTGACTTCCGCACCCGAGGCGCTTGCGGCCGGAGCCGCATCGCCCTTCTTGGCGCCGGTCTGGGGGGTCTCCTTGCTGCAGCCGGCAATCGCGAGCGCCGCCGCGAGCAGCGAAAAGACAAGCTTGGTGTTCTTCATGGGATCTCCGAGGGTCTGGCCTTTCGGGGGCGCCTATCTTACCCCCGGCCCTCCTCGGAAATCGATCGTCAGGCTACTTCTGCGACAGGATCCACTTCACCAAGGCATTGACGTCGGCATCGGGCACCTGGGCATTCGGTGGCATCGGCACTTGGCCCCAGACCCCCTGGCCGCCTTTCTTCACCTTGTCCGCGAGCTTGGCCTGCGCGCCGGGATCATTGCGGTATTTCGCCGCGACCTCCTTGTAGGAGGGTCCGACCAGCTTCTTGTCGGTGGCGTGGCAGGCGAGGCAATTGTGCTTCTTCGCGAGTTCCTCCTGGGCGTACGCGGGCAACGCCGCGGCCGCCGCCAGGGCGAGGAACAGTGCAGCCTGTTTCATGGTTTCTCCTTGCATGCAGCCTTGAATTGTATGAGATCGCTGATGGGCGCCAGGCATATAACGCCCCGGCACAGCCATCCGTTGACCGGCTGCGGGCGCTGCGGCTTGTCGAGGGGCGCCGGAAGCCGGCCAGCACCGTCGGGCAGCGACAGCACCAGGCCATCGGGCAGGTATTCGCGTGCCAACTCGTCGCGCCAGCGCTCGAGTTCCGGGCCCCGGCCGCGCAGCACCACGAGTTTCGGCGGAGCGAGCTGCTCGGCGAGCGCCATGGCCATGGCGGCGAACCCGGCCGGATAGTCGCGCATCTGTGGATAAAACAGCGCCACGGTGCGCCGCGCCGCGCTCGCATACCAGTCTTCCCCGGTCAACATCGCCAGCCGCGCGAGCGTCCAGGCGGCGATCGCGTTGCCGGAGGGCGTCGCCTGATCGTGCCCGGGCTTAGGCCGATGAAACAGGCGCTCATGGCTCTTGCCGGTGAAGAAGAAGCCGCCCGCCTCGGCATCCTCGAACTCGGCGAGCAGCGTTTCGGCCAGCTCGGCGGCGAACGCCAGATCGCCGGACGAAAACTCGGCCTGCATCAGCTCGAGGAGCGCGGCGATCAGGAAGGCGTAATCGTCGAGGTAGGCGTTGAGATGCGCGCGATCATCCTTGTACGTGGCGAGCAGCCGGCCGTCGCGCCACATGCGGCTGCGGATGAAATCCAGCGCCCTGCGCGCCGATGCGATCCATTCCGGCCGGGCAAAGACCCGGCCGGCGTGCGCCATGCCGCGGATGGCGAGCGCGTTCCAGGACACGAGCACCTTTTCGTCGCGGCCCGGCCGCACGCGCTTCTCCCGGGCGGCGAACAGCTTCGCGCGCGCGGCGTCGATCAGAGGATCCCCTTCGATTGACCCAGTGACCCGCAGGTGCCAGTGCCGGTTCTCGAAGTTCGGCGCGCGCTCGATGCCGAAGCGCGGCGCGAAGGCCGCGTATTCTTCGGCCGTCAGGAGCGAGCGGATTTCGTCGCGCTGCCAGACGTAGAACTTGCCTTCCTCGTGCTCGCTGTCGGCATCGAGCGAGGAGTAATAG
>DASXRW010000283.1:0-3171 GCA_036506355.1 Burkholderiales bacterium | reverse complement strand
GCAAGAACCACGACGTCGCCGCGGTCTTTGTAGCGTTCAAGCTGCGCGGCGAGTACCGCGCCCGCCTCGCGGCGGTTCGCGAACACTTGCCCGTCCATACCTCCATTCCCGAGCAAAAATCGTTCGGGGCCAGGCCCGCACGTTATTTGCTGGGCGCGCGGCGCGCGCGGCATAAAAAAGCGGAGAGCAGCGGCTCTCCGCTTTTTGCACAGCGCGTGGGTGGTCAGTACTTCTTCTCGCCGGTCGGTGCCGCGGGCGTGGTGGGCTGCGGCTCGGCGGTGCGCTCGGACGACGACTGCGACGGGCCGACCGCCGGTGGGGCGGACGAGGCTCCGGCCGCGCTGGAATCCGACTTCGCGCTGGAATCCGACTTCGCGCCGGAGTCCGACTTCGTAGCGCCGGCGCTGGCCTTCGCGCTGTGTGCCGCCGCATGCTCCTCGTGCGAGAGCTTGCCGTCGGCGTTCTTGTCGAGCTTGTCGAAGTCCTTCTCGTGCGGCGAGCCTTTCGCCTCCTCGCGCGAGATGAAGCCGTCCTTGTTCTTGTCCAGGTCCTTGAACATCTGCTCCGCGCCGGAGCTGGCCCCCGCGCTGGCCTGGCCGCCGCCCGAGCTCGACGCGGCAGCGCTCGAGTCGCCCGAGCTGGAAGCCTTGTTACCGTCGGCGTGAGCCGCGAGCGGCACGGCGAATACTGCGGCGACTGCCGCTGCGATTAGCAATTTCCCGTTCATCGTGATCTCCTTTGAGCCATCAAGGGTTTACCTCGTGCAACCCATTGCCCGCATGCAAGCTATGTGCCGATTGGAGTGCGCTGACCGGCCGATTTCCAGCCCCCCCGCTCCCGCGGTAAAACATCGGCACGCGGGGATAGCTCAGTGCAGAGCGCGATCTATCCCAGGTCGAGACATGAGTTCGTAGCTCATTCCCCGCTCCACCACTTCTCTACAGCGTCGGGTTGTCCGTCGGCAGGCCGAGCGCCGCGCGGCCGTAGGTGGTGGCGGCGATGTCGGTGTTGAAGGAGAAGTGCTGCTTGACCGCATGGGCGTCGCGGAAAGCGCGCGGCATGGCGCCCGATTCGTAAAGACCGCTCGCGCCCGCGAGGCCGAACATCACGTCGACCGCGCGCACCGCCCAATCCACCGCGTACGCACCCTCTAGACGGTAGCGCGTCTTCGTCCTGACGTCGGGCACCTCGCCCGCTTCGATCATTTCCTGGGCCTCGCGGCAGTTCGCGAGCTGCACGAGGCGCGAGGCGCGCGCGTAGGCCGTGGCTTCGCCGAGGCGGATCTGCGTGCTCTGGATCTCGGCGATGCGCGCGCCGGTCATCTTGCCCGTCTTCGGCCCGAATTCCTCGATCAGGCCTTCGGCAATCCCCAGCGGCACGCCCGACAGCATGTACGGGAAGAGCGCGAACACCGGCATCTGGAAGAGCGGTCCGGGATTCACGGCGCTGCCGGGAGTTGGACCACCTTTCGTATCCGCCACCGCGAGCGTGCGGTGCTCGGGGACGAACTGCTCCTTCGCCTCCACGTCTTTGCTCCCGGTACCTCGGAGTCCGCCCGCGTACCAGTTGTCGATCACCTTGTATTGCGAGCGCTCGAGCAGGAACACGCGCTGCTCGGGCGGCGCGTTGTCGTCGAGCCATGCGAGCCCGGCGAGCATGTTCCACTCGGAAGGATCGACCCCGCTCGAGAACGGCCAGCGTCCGGAGATGACATAGCCGCCCTCGACCTTCTTCGCCTTGCCGGCGGGAAAGACGAAAGAGGATGCAATAAGCGCATCGCGCGACCGGTTCCAGATCTCGTCCTGCGCCTCGCGCGGGAACATCCCGAGCATCATGTGATGCGCCGCGAAATTGACCCAGTTCCACGAGCTGGAGGCGCACGCGCGCGCGAGCAGCGCGCCGAACGTGACTACGGCAGCGAATTCCAGCTCGGCGCCGCCGACGCGCTTCGGCTGATGGATGCGGAAGAGCTCGGCGTCGTGGAAGTCGCGGATCGTCTCGTCCGGCATCCGCCGCAGCTCCTCGGAGCGCGCGGCGCGCTCGCGCAGCTTCGGCAGCAGCGCCTCGGCGCGCGCCCAGAGCTCAGCGTGTTTGTTGCTTGTACCAGTCAAGGATCTGCTCTCCCGTCCACAACAGAACGCCGGGGCGCTGGCGGATGTATTCGTAGAGCTTGTCGAGGTAGCCGATGCGGTGCGGCACGCCGGTGATATACGGATGCACGCTGATCGCCATCACGCGCGCGCTCTTCTCGCCTTCCTCGTAGAGGCGATCGAACTGGTCGACGCCGCGGCGCAGCCACTCTTCCGACGGCTGGTTCTGCAGCACCATCATCGCGATGTCGTTCATCTCGACGGTGTACGGGACCGACACAATGGGTCCATGCGCCGTCTTGATGGTGCACGGCTGGTCATCCAGCACCCAGTCGGCGACATATTCGATGCCGGCTTCCGCGAGCCAGTCGATCGTGTCGTACGTCTCCGTCAGCCCGGGGCTTTCCCAGCCGCGCGGCGCCTTGCCGGTGAACTCTTTGATCGCCGCGATCGTGTCGCGAATGGCGGCGCGTTGATCTTCGACGTGGTGCATCGGCCGCTGGATCCAGCCGTGGCCCATGAACTCCCAGCCGGCGTCGAGGCCCGCCTTTGCTACCCGCGGATAGCTCTTGATGACCGAACCGTTGATGGCCAGCGTGGCTTTCAATTTGTGCTTGGCCAGCACCTCGACGAAGCGCCAGAACCCGACGCGCATGCCGTACTCGTGCCACGCCCAGTTCGGCAGATCGGGCTGCAGCGGCTGACCGTACGGCGGCGGAAGAACGGTGCGCGGCATGTTGCGCTCGATGGACCATTCCTCGACGTTGACGATGGTCCACACGGCGAGGCGAGCGTCGTTCGGCAGCTTGAGGGGCGGCCGATCGACGATCGCAGAGTACGGGACGCGGTCCTTGGGGAGCTTCATTGGACCGAATCCTACCTTCGCAGGCGCTCAGCGGTCCGGTATTTCGAGATCGACGCTAGTGGTGAGAAACGCGGCTGCATCATGACCCGCATCGGGCCGCCCCACGAGACATCGACGCTGCCGTCGAGCAGCGCGCTCGCCGTGCGCGCGGTGCTCGGCGAGACGACATGGCGGATGTCGAGCCCTTCGCTGCGCCAGAAGCCGCCCGCCAGCGCG
>DASXRW010000282.1:0-26307 GCA_036506355.1 Burkholderiales bacterium | reverse complement strand
TCTTGCCGCGCCCATAGGAGGAGCCCATGTTTCGAACGCTTGCGCTGTGCATCGCTTTCGCCTTTTCGCTGCTCGCGCACGCGCAGAGCGACCCAATCCGCGTCGGCTTCCTCACCGTGCGCACCGGTCCGCTCGCCGCGGGTGGCAAGCAGATGGAGCAAGGCATCCAGCTCTTCCTGAAGGAGCGCAACAACACCATTGCCGGTCGCAAGGTGGAGCTCATCATCGCGGACACCGGCGGCAACCCGGCGGGCGCCCGCACCAAGACTCAGGAGCTGGTGGAGCGCGAGAAGGTGCACGTCCTGGTCGGCCCGCTCGCCGCGTTCGAGGCGCTTGCGATCGACGACTACATTCGCCAGACGCGCACGCCGACGGTGTCGTGCTCGGCGGCCGCCGAGGACCTCACGCAGCGCAAGCCGAATCCCTGGTTCGTGCGCTCCGCGGCGAGCTCCGGGCAGCCGAACCACGCAGTCGGCGAATACGCAGCGAAGACGCTCGGCTACAAGCGCGTGGCCATCATTGCCGATGACTTCGCCTACGGACACGAGACGGCGGCCGCCTTCCAGCGCGTGTTCGAGGACAACGGCGGGAAAGTGGTGCAGCGGCTCTTTCCGCCGCTCAACGTGCCGGACTACGGCTCGTATCTCGCACAGCTCAAGCAGAACGTCGACGCGGTCTACGCCGGCTTCGCCGGCGCCAACGGCTTTCGCTTCCTCCGGCAATACAAGGAATACGGACTGAAGCTGCCGGTGCTCGGCAGCATGACGACCGCGGACGAAGGGATCCTCCGGCAGATGGGCGACGAGGCGCTCGGCGTGGTGACGGGCGGCTGGTACGCCGCCGGCATCGATACGCCGGAGAACCGCCGCTTCGTCGAAGCGGTCAACAAGGAATTCGGCGCGGACCCGGGCTATTACACGCTCGGCGCCTACTCGGCCGGCGTGCTGGTCGAAGCGGCGGCGCGCACCGTGAAAGGCAAAGTCGAGGACAAGGAAGCCTTCATGAAGGCCTTGCGCAACCCGGGCACCGTGCACGACGCACGCGGCGCGTGGCGCCTCGACGAGTACGGCAATCCGGTGATGCCGATCTACATCCGCAAGGTCGAGCGCCGCGGCGGCAAGCTCGTGAACACCGTGATCCAAACCTACCCCAACGTGAGCCAGTTCTGGACCTACGCGCCGAAGGAGTTCCTCGCGAGCCCGGTCTACTCGCGCGACTTCCCCCCGGCCAAGCACCTCGAGCAGTAATGCCGCTCGTCAAAGTCGGCGCGGCGCAGGTCGAGTACGACCAGCGCGGCGCCGGCGCGCCGCTGCTCCTGATTCATTCGCTCCTTACGGAGCTCACGGTCTTCGACGTGGTGCTGCCGCGGCTGGAGAAACAGCGGCGCGTAACGCGCATCAACCTGCCGGGCTTTGGCGCTTCCACGCCTGTATCGCTTGCCACCGTCAGCGACCACGCCGACCACGTCGCCCGTGTCATGGATGCACTCGACCTGCCGCGCGACACGACGGTGTTCGGCAACGGCTTCGGCGCCTTTGTCGCGCTCGAGCTTGCCATCCGCCACGGCGCACGCTTCGGCCGCCTGATCGTTGCCGACGCGCTCGCCGCATTTCCGGAGCCCGCGCGTGCGCCATTCCGCGCGATGGCCGAGCGCGTCTCGGCCGGCGGCATGAAGGCGGTGCTCGACACGGCCATCGCTCGCATGTTTCCGCCGGCCTTTGCCGAGCGCCATCCTGAAATCATCGCTGCGCGCAAAGCTGCGCTCGGCGCGGTGGACGCGCCCTGCTTCGCCCGCGCGTGCCTTGCGCTCGCCTCACTGGATCTCAGCACCGGTGCGGCGCAGATCCAGAACCCGACGCTGGTGCTGTGCGGCGCGCTCGACCAGACCACGCCGCCGGCGCTGGCGCGCGAGCTGGCGCGGAAGATACCGGGCGCACGCTATGAGGAGATTGCCGGTTCGGGGCACTGCCCGATGCTCGAGCAGCCCGACGTACTGGTGACGAAGATCCTGGCGGCGCGCTAAGAGCCGCTGTACCAGTTGTAGCCCTTGTCTTCCCAGTAGCCGCCGGGATATTCGTTGGTGACGAAGATGGCGGCGATCAGCTTCGGGTTCTTGAAGCCGAGCTTGGTCGGGATACGGAGCTTCATCGGGTAACCGTATTTCGGCGGCAGCTCCTCGTCGGCGTAGCGCAGGCTTAGCTGCGTCTGCGGGTGCAGCGCGGTCGCCATGTCGATCGAGCCGTAATAGTCGTCGGCGCACTGGAAGCCGACGTACTTCGCCGTGGTGTCGGCGCCGATGCGGGCGAGAAAATCCGAGAAGCGTACGCCGCTCCACTTGCCGATGGCGCTCCAGCCCTCGACGCAGATGTGGCGCGTGACCTGCGACACTTGCGGCAACGCGTAGAGCTCGGCCAGCGTCCACGGCTTCTTCTCGCGGATCATGCCGGCGAGCTCGAGCTTGTAGCTTGCGCCGTCGATCTCCGGGACTTCGCTCTCCGGGTAATAGCCGTTGTACGGGAACGGGCGCGTGATGCGGCTCTCGGGAAACTCGGGGGCGAGCCGCTTGGGATCGAACAGCCAGTCCTGCACGCCATCGTTCCAGCGCGACATCGCCATCAGCACACGCTGCACGCCTTCCTGGTCGGTGATGTCGCAGCCGGCGAGGAGCGACAGCGCGCCGAGCGACAGGCCGCGCTTGAGGAACAGGCGCCGCTCCAGGCTGGCCACCGCGGATGAGCGGTGGATCATGAACTTGCGGTCCATGCTCATGACGTTCTCCGGAATCTGCCGGTAAACATCGTCGGGAAGGTGCGCGGTACGAGCGCCACCATGATGACGTGCACGACCACGATGAAAGCAATCGCTGCCATCGCGAAGAAATGCAGCAGACGCGCTCCCTCGTAGTCGCCCATCAGCACGCCGAGCGAATAGAGCTGCACCGGTTTCCAGAGCACGAGACCGGAAGCCACCATGACGACGAGCGCGATGATCAGCGCGACATAGGCGGCGCGCTGCGCGGCGTTGTAAACCGAAAGATCTTCATGCGCCAGGCGCCCGCGCAGCGCCTCGCGGATGTCGTGCAGCACCGCGCGCGGCGAGATCGGCAGCAGCTTGCGGCGAAAGTGGCCCGAAGCGATGCCGTAGGCGAGGTAGACCAGGCCGTTCAGCGCGAACAGCCACATGCCGGTGAAGTGCCACTGCAGCGCGCCGGCGAGCCAGCCCCCAAGCGTGAGCGCGTACGGGAATTCGAAGCCGAAAAGCGGCGAGGCGTTGTAGATCGACCAGCCGCTCGTGATCATGATGAGCACGGCGAGCACGTTGACCCAATGGGTGATGCGCACCACCAGCGGATGAATCAGCATGGCCCGTTGGTCGGAGGTCATGGCCGGGACCTTACACCTTTCGCCAAGTGGTGGCGGCGCCCTTGTCTTCCAGCACGATGCCGCGATCGAGCAGTTCCTGACGGATGCGGTCAGCCTCGGCGAAGTTCTTGCTCTTGCGCGCGGTCTGGCGCGCGGCGATGCGCTCGGCGATCCACTCCTCCGCCACGCCGGCGGGCACCGAGCGCAGGAACTCGTTCGGGTCGCGCTGCAATAGACCGAGCACCGCGCCGAGCGCCTTGAGCTGGCGAGCCGCCTGCGCGTCGCGCTGGAACACCCGGTTGGCGAGCTGGTGCAACTCGGCGATCGCCTCGGGGGTGCCGAAGTCGTCGTCCATCGCCTCCTTGAAGCGCCGCGCATGCGGCTCGTTCCAGTCGACGCCTGGGCCACCGGCGGGCGCCTGGGCGAGCGCGGTATACAGGCGGGTCAGCGCCTGCTTGGCGTCGTCGAGGTTGGCGTCGGTGTAATTGAGCGGGCTGCGGTAATGCGAGCGCAGCAGGAGGAAGCGCACCACCTCGGCGTCGTAGCGCGCGAGCACATCGCGCACGATGAAGAAGTTGCCGAGCGATTTCGACATCTTCTCGTCGTCGATGCGCAGAAAGCCGTTGTGCATCCAGTATCTGACGAACGGCTTGCCGGTCGCGCCCTCGGACTGCGCGATCTCGTTCTCGTGATGCGGGAACTGCAGGTCCATGCCGCCGCCGTGGATGTCGAACTGCTCGCCGAGCAGCGTGCAGCCCATCGCCGAGCACTCGATGTGCCAGCCGGGCCGGCCGTCGCCCCAGGGCGAGGGCCACTTCGGCTCGTCGGGCTTGGCGCGCTTCCACAGCACGAAGTCCAATGGGTCTTCCTTGGTCGCGTCCACCTCGACCCGCTCGCCGGCGCGCAGCTCGTCGAGCGACTTGCCCGAGAGCTTGCCGTAGCCGGGAAAGCGGCGCACCGCGAAGTTGACGTCGCCCGATGCGGACTGATAGGCGAGCTTGCGCTCCTGCAAGCGGCGGATCATGTCGAGCATCTGCGGCACGTACTGCGTGGCGCGGGGCTCGTGGTCCGCCTTCTCGACGCCGAGGGCGGCGGCGTCCTCGTCCATCGCGCGGATGAACCGCGCAGTCACCGCGTCCACGGGCTCGCCGTTCTCGGCGGCGCGGCGGATGATCTTGTCGTCGATGTCAGTGATGTTGCGCACGTAGGTCACGCGGTAGCCGCTCGCGCGGAGCCACCGCCGCACCATGTCGAACACCACCATGAAGCGCGCGTGCCCTAGGTGCAGGTAGTCGTAGACCGTGATGCCGCAGACGTACATGCGGACGTGGCCGGGCTGCAAAGGGACAAACGGTTGTTTGGCCCGGCCCAGCGTATTGAAGATCTGCAGAGTGTCGATTGTGAAGCGGCGGGCGTTAGTCTAGAATCACAACCCTTTCGTAGGGCCTTGAAAATATTAACACAATGCTGAATTCAAACGCCCCGCGCGATCGGCTGCGTGGCGGTGTCATCCTCCTTTGTGCGCTCGCTTTTTTTCTAGGCGCGCCCGCGCGCGCGGATGAAGTCCAGGAAGCGCAGAAGCTGCTGAAGGCCGGCCAGTCGCAGCAGGCGCTCGAGCGCGTGAACCGCGCGCTCTCCGCGAATCCGAAGGACCCGCAAGCGCGCTTCCTTAAGGGCCTCATCTTTACCGAGCAGGGAAAGCAGCAGGAAGCGATCGACATCTTCACGAAGTTGACGCAGGACTATCCCAACCTGCCGGAGCCGTACAACAACCTCGCGGTGATCTACGCGAGCCAGGGGCAATACGACAAGGCGCGCGCGGCGCTCGAGCAGTCGATCCGCACGCATCCGAGCTACGCCACCGCTTACGAAAACCTGGGCGACGTCTACGCCAAGCTCGCGAGCCAGGCCTACGGCAAAGCGCTGCAGCTCGACGCCTCCAACACCGGCGCGCAGAACAAGCTCTCGCTCGTGCGCGAGCTGGTGCGCGAACCGGGCGCCAAGCCCGCGGCGGTCGCGGCGGCGCCAAAGGAAACCCCGAAGGAGCCGGCCAAGCCAGCAGTGGTGGCGCAGAAGGCGCCGGAAAAGCCGGCTGCGGCCGAGAAGGCGGCTTCGCCTGCAAAGCCGGCCGCGGACGCGACGGGCGAGGTGCTGAAGACGGTAAACGGCTGGGCGCAGGCCTGGTCCAAGAAGGACACCGATGCCTACCTCGCCTACTACGCCAAGGACTTCAAGACCCCGGGCGGCGAAGCGCGCGCCGAGTGGGAAAAGGGCCGCCGCAGCCGCATCGCCGCGCCGAAATCCATCTCGGTGGGCGTCGAGTCGGCCAAGGTGACCATGCGCAACCCCCAGCAGGCGAGCGTGAGCTTCAGGCAGACTTACCGGTCCGACAAGCTCAGCACCAAGAGCCGCAAGACCCTGGAGCTCGTGAAGGCCGACGGCCGCTGGTTGATCAAGGAAGAGAAGGCGGGCAAGTGAGGCGATTCGCCCTCCTCGTGCTCGCGCTGGGCTTCATCTCGGTGGCTGCGGCCGCAACCCCGGAAGATCGCCTCTCGACCGTGTTCGAGGCGATCGAGGCCAACAAGCTCGACGTGGCGCTGAAGCGCATCGATGCGCTGATCGCCGATTACCCGAACTTCCGCCTCGCGCACCTGGTGCGCGGCGATCTGCTGCTCGCCCGCGCCCGCCCGCTGCAGACCTTCGGCAACGTCGTGAAGACCGTGCCGCAGGAGCGCGTCGACGGCCTGCGCGAAGAGGCACTCGCCCGGCTGCGCGCGCAGCGCCAGCGTCCCGGCGAGGACCGGCTGCCGCGCTACGTCCTGCAGCTTCATCCCGAGCAGAAGCACGCGCTGGTCGTCGATTCGCGCCGCTCGCGCCTCTACGTCTATGCGAACGATGGCGGCAAGCCGAAGCTGATCGCCGACTACTACGTCACCTTGGGGAAAAATGGCATCGACAAGACGCGCGAGGGAGACCAGAAGACCCCGGTCGGCGTCTATCACGTCACGGCCAACCTGCCGCGCAAGAAGCTCACCGACTTCTATGGCGCAGGCGCGTTCCCGATCAATTACCCGAATGAATGGGACCGCCGCCAGGGGCGCAACGGCCACGGCATCTGGCTGCACGGCGTGCCCTCCGATGTGTACAGCCGGCCGCCGCGCGCGAGCGACGGCTGCATCGTGCTCGCCAACCCGGATCTCGAATCACTCGGCCAGCGTCTTCAGATCGGGCTCACGCCGGTGATCATCGCCGACGAGATCGAATGGACCGATCGGGCCGCGCTCGAAAGCGAGCGCGCCGGCCTCGCCGCGGCGCTCGAGCAGTGGCGCGCCGACTGGCAAAGCCGCGACACCGAGCGCTACCTCGCGCATTACTCGCAGCGCTTCGCCTCGCAGGGGCAGGACTACGCCGCGTGGGCGGCACACAAGCGCAAGGTGAATGCGGCCAAGGCCTGGATCAAGGTCGGGCTCGGCCGGGTGACCATGCTGCGCTATCCGCACGAGCGCGATGTGGTGGTGGTGACCTTCGAGCAGGATTACCGCTCGAACGGCCTGTCCAACGTGATGCAGAAGCGCCAGTACTGGGTGAAGGAAGGCGCGCGCTGGAAAATACTCTACGAGGGAGCCGCATGAAGCTGAGCCATCTGTTCGTCGTGTCGGCCGCCGCGGTGGTGCCCGCCGGCGCGCTCGGCGCCGATCCGCAGGTCGACATGCGCACCAACCTCGGCACCATCCGCCTCGAGCTCTATCCGGCGGCGGCGCCGAAGACCGTCGAGAACTTCCTGCAGTACGTGCGCGACGGCCATTACAACGGCACCATCTTCCACCGCGTGATCGACGGCTTCATGATCCAGGGCGGCGGCTTCGACAAGGATTTCCACCAGAAGAAAACTCGCGCGCCGATCCCGAACGAGGCGCAATCGGGCGTCAAGGCAGGCCTGCAGAACGACACCGGCACCGTCGCGATGGCGCGCACCGCGGACCCGAACTCGGCCACCGCGCAGTTCTTCATCAACGTCAACGACAACGGCTTTCTCAACTGGGGCAACCCGCGCAGCGACGGCAATGGCTACGCGGTGTTTGCCAAGGTGGTGTCCGGGCTCGACGTGGTGAACAAGATCGCCAAGCTGCCCACCGGCGCCGGCGGGCCGATGCCGCGCGACGTGCCGAAGCAGCCGGTCATCATCGAAGCGATGACGGTGGTCGGCGCGAAGTAACCCGCAACTGTCGTTGCGCGCGCTCTTCATCTCCGATCTGCACCTGAGCGAGGTGCGACCGGAAGCCAATGAGCGCTTCTTCCAGTTCCTCGAGCAGGAGGCGTCTGGCGCCGACGCGCTCTACGTGCTCGGCGATCTCTTCGAGTACTGGATCGGCGACGACGATCTCGACTCGCCGTTCAACGCCGTCATCGTCGGCTTCTTCCGCCGCCTGACGGCCGCGGGAACGCGGCTCTCCTTCATGCACGGCAACCGCGACTTCCTGGTCGGGGAGCGCTTTAGCGCCGCAACCGGCGCCGCGCTGCTGCCCGACCCGTCGGTCGCGGACGGCGTGCTGCTGATGCACGGCGATACGCTGTGCACCGATGATCTCGACTACCAGGCGTGGCGCCGCACCGCGCGCTCGGCCGCGTGGCAGCGCGATTTCCTCGACAAGCCGCTCGCCGAGCGCCGCGCGACCGTGCAGGAACTGCGCGAGAAGAGCAAGGAAGTGATCCAGGCGAAGCCGGCGGAAATCATGGACGTCAACGAGGCGGCGGTGCGCGCAGCGTTCCGCCAGCACGACGTGACGCGGCTCATCCATGGGCATACGCACCGGCCGGGCGTGCACCGCCTTGAAGTCGACGGCCGGCGCTGCGAGCGCTGGGTGCTGCCCGATTGGTATGGCCGCGGCGGCTACCTCGAGCTCGCGCACGGCAAGCCGCGGCTCGTGCGCTGGTAGGTAATTCTTTAGCTACTTGGGTACGGCGGTTGCTCCTGCGCTGGCCACCGAGGAAAGGAGCGCCATGCCCAAGACCCGCGGCACGACCCGCGGCAAGACCGCCAATGCCATCGACCTCCTCAAGGAAGATCACGAGAAGGTGAAGAAGGCGTTCAAGGAATTCGAGAAGATGGACCGCTCGGACGCCGAGAGCTGCCGCGAGCTGGTGGAGCACGTGTGCGCAGACCTGCGCGTGCACACCACGCTCGAGGAGGAGATCGTCTACCCGGCGCTGCGCGAGGCGATCGAGGACGAGGACATCATGAACGAGGCCGCGGTCGAGCACGAGACCGCGAAGATGCTGATCGAGCAACTCGAGAACATGGAGCCCGACGACCCGAACTACTTCGCCACCTTCACCGTGCTCGGCGAATACGTCATGCACCACGTCAAGGAAGAGGAAGGCGAGATGTTCCCGCAGGCGAAGAAGGCGAAGGCGCTCGACCTCGAGGCGCTCGGCAAGCAGATGAAGGCGCGCAAGGAGGAGCTCAGCGCCGAGACGGAGCAGGCATGAAACCGCGGGACGGCGCCTGATCGGCCGCATTCTCGCCAGCGGCATCCTGGCATCGCTGGCTTCGGCGGCGGTGGTGCTCGTCTGCAGCCGGCTGGAAAACGGGCACGCGGCGCGGCCGATGAACGCGGTCACGCACATCTACGACGGCGGCGCGCCGCGCGCGCACGACGGCGAGGGCGGGCGCAACACCGCGCTCGGTTTTGGCATCCACACGGCCGCATCGGTCTGGTGGGCCACCTTCTACGAGGTGCTGCTTGGCGCTCAGGCGCGCCGTGGTGCCCCCGAGGCGATCGCCGCGGCCGCGGGCATCGCGGCGGCGGCGTATGTCGTCGATTACTTCGTCGTCAGTCCGCGCTTTCGTCCCGGCTTCGAAGCCTATCTTTCCGGGCGTTTGCTCTTCGCGCTGTATGCCGCGCTCGCCGGCGGCTTTGCCGCCTCGAGCGTCATGCAGGCGCGGCGGTCCGCTCGTCGGAGAGCGGCAGCACCAGCGTAAAGGTGCTGCCCTTGCCGGGCTCGCTCGCGAGCTCGAGCTCGCCGCCGAGGAGCCGCGCCAGCTCGCGGCTGATCGAGAGCCCGAGCCCGGTGCCGCCGTACTTCCGGCTGGTGGTGCCGTCGGCCTGCTGGAACGCCTCGAAGATGATTCTCTGCTTGTCGGGCGCGATGCCGATGCCGGTATCGCTCACCGAAAACGCCACCGAGCGCGCTTCGCGCGGCGTGATGCGCAGGCGCACGGCGCCCTGCTGGGTGAACTTGAAGGCGTTGGCGATCAGGTTCTTCAGGATCTGCTTCAAGCGCGTCGCATCGGTGCGGATGGTCGCCGGCAGGCCTGGCGCGATCTCGATCGCGAACTGCAGGCCCTTTTCCTGCGCCATCTGGCGGAAGGTGCGCTCGAGGTCCGCCCGCAGGTCTACCAGAGGCGCCGGCGCGATGTGCAATGCCGTGACCGCGCCGGATTCGATCTTCGCCAGATCGAGCAGATCGTTGATCAGCGCGAGCAGATCCATGCCCGACGCGTAGATCGTCTGCGCGAAGCGCACCTGCTTGTCGTTCAGGTTGCCGCCGGTGTTGTCGGCGAGCAGCCGCGCGAGGATCAGGAGGCTGTTGAGCGGCGTGCGCAGCTCGTGCGACATGTTGGCGAGGAACTGCGATTTCGATTCGCTCGCGCGCTCGGCCTCGACCTTGGTGCGCACCAGTTCGGCCTCGACGCGCTTCCTCTCGGTGAGATCGCGCGTCACCTTGGCGAAGCCGAGCAGCCTCCCGGTGTCGTCGCGCACCGCGGTGATGACGACGCTCGCCCAGAAGGTCGAGCCGTCCTTGCGCAGGCGCCAGCCCTCCTCCTGAAAGCGGCCCTCGCGCGAGGCCACCTGCAGCTCCCATTGCGGCTTGCCGCGTTCGATCTGCTCGCGCGGGTAGAAGCGCGAGAAGTGCTCGCCGATGATCTCGCTCGCAGCGTAGCCCTTGATGCGCTGCGCGCCGGCATTCCAGCTCGCGACGCGGCCCTCGGCATCGAGCATGAAAATGGCGTAGTCGACGACGCTCTCCACCATCAGCCGGAAGCGCCGCTCGCTGTCGGCGAGCAGGCGCGTGCGCTCGAGGACGCGCCGCTCCAGCTCGTCGCGCGCCGCCTCGAGCTGGGCGAGGACCGCGCACAGCATGAGCCCCGTCACGACCACCGTGCTGACGAAAATGAGCAGCAGCAGCAGCATCTCGTTGCGCGACAGGTCGGCGAACGGGCCGGTCTCGCCGCGCAGCGTGTACCAGAGCGCCATCGCACAGATCGCCGCGCTCGTCGTGGTGACTTCGCGCTGCCCGAAGCGGAATGCCGCCCAGACGATGAACGGCATCATCACGAACGTGCGGCCGAAGCCGCCGCTGAACACCACCTCGCCCGCGGCGAAGAGCAGCGCCGCGAAGATCACGCCTTCCACGAGCTTCTGCCGCGGCCAGGCGATCCCGGGTACGGTCCAGCTCAGCACTAGCGGCGCGAAGATCAGCATGCCGCAGGCATCACCCTGCCACCAGGTCCACCAGTTCGAGGCGAGGTCGGGCAGGTGCAGCGGATAGATCGTCGCGAGCGGCAGCAGCGCGACGGTCGGGGCGATGATGGCCCCGCCGGCGGTGAGGCCGACGAACATCAGCACTTCCTGCACGCGCACGAAGCACCGCGGCACGCCGAGATGGCGCCGCACCAGCGTGGCGATGGCGAAGGCCTGCAGACTGCTTCCGGTGGCGATCACCGTCGAGGCGAGGAGCGCGCCTTCGACGGTCAGATTGGCGGCGAAGCTGCCGAGCCATACGCCCGGCCAGAGACGGTTGCCCCAGAGGAGCAGCGCCGCGAGGGCGATGCCCGAGGGTGGCCAGATCGCCGTGGCATAGCCTGGCGGGATCGCCACGAGCAGCGACAGCTTGGCCGCCGCGAAATAGACGGCGGCGAGAAGCGCGACTTGGGCGGTACGAAGCGGCGCGGCCTGAAGCACGCCGCTAGCTTAAACCGCGCTCCAGATCCGCCTTGATGTCGCTGAGCGCCTCGAGGCCAACGGCGATGCGCACCAAGCCATCGGTAATCCCGGCGGCCGCGCGCGCCTCGGGAGAGATGCGCCCATGCGTCGTGGTTGCTGGATGGGTGATGGTGGTCTTCACGTCGCCAAGGTTCGCGGTGATGGAAATGAGCCGCGTGGCATCGATGACGCGCCACGCCGCCTCGCGTCCGCCCTTCACCTCAAAGGAGAGCACGGCGCCGCCCGCCTTCTGCTGGCGCTTGGCGAGCGCGTGCTGCGGATGCGATTCCAGCCCCGGGTAGAACACGCGGCCCACGGCCCCATGTCCTTCCAACCAGCGTGCGAGCTCGAGCGCAGCGGCGGAATGCGCCTGCATGCGCAGCTCGAGCGTCTCGAGTCCCTTCAGGATGACCCAGGCATTGAAGGGCGAGAGCGATGGGCCCGCCGTGCGCAAGAACGGAAACACCTGCTCCATCACCAGCTTGGTCGACCCCAGCACCGCGCCGCCGAGCACCCGGCCCTGGCCGTCGAGATGCTTGGTCGCCGAGTGGATCACGAGGTCGGCACCGAGCTCGAGCGGCCGCTGCAGCACCGGCGTGCAGAAGACGTTGTCGACGGCGAGCAGCGCGCCCGCCTTCTTCGCCACCGCGGCGAGCGCCGGAATGTCGGAGATTTCCGTCATCGGATTGGACGGCGTTTCGAGGAAAAAGAGCTTGGTGCTCGGCCTGATCGCATGGCGCCATTCTTCGACCCGCGTCGGCGAGACGAACGTGGTTTGCACGCCGAAGCGGCCGAAGTAATTGTTGAGCAGCTGCACCGTGGCACCGAACACGGCGCTCGAGCACACGATATGCTCGCCCGCCTTGAGGAAGCTCATCACCGTGGCGAGGATCGCCGACATGCCGGAGGCCGTGGCAATACAGGCCTCGGCGCCTTCCAGCGCCGCCAGCCGATCCTGCAGCATCGCCACCGTCGGGTTGGTGAAGCGCGAGTAGACGAAGCCCTCCTCGCCGCCGGTGAAGCGCGCCGCGGCCTGCTCGGCCGTATCGAAGACGAAGCTCGAGGTGAGGAACAGCGCTTCGGAGTGCTCGTGGAATTCGGTGCGCCGCTGTCCGGCGCGCACGCCCAGTGTGGCTCTTTCGGTCATAAAAAACCCGGCCTCGTAGCGCTAACGGCGGACCGGGTTTCTCGGCACGCTTTAGCGGCATTTGTTACGCGCCCGCAAGCTGTGGCTCAAATCGGCGCGAAGGCGGAAGTATAGCTCAGGCGGCTAGATTCAAGTCCAGTTGTGCGCTGTCGTCCTCGGCCGAGTCGCGCGTCGCATCGCGCTGCATCTCGATGGCCCGCAGGTAGTCGCTGGTCACGTCGCCGGTGACGTAGACCCCGTCGAAGCAGGAGGTCTCGAAGTTGGCGAGGCGCGGGTTGGCGCGGCGTACCGCGTCCTTCAGCTGCTCCAGATCCTGGTAGATGAGCGCGTCGGCGCCGATCTCGCGGCCGACCTCGTCCTCGCTGCGGTGTGCCGCGATCAGCTCGGCGCGGGTCGGCATGTCGATGCCGTAGACGTTGGGAAAGCGCACCGGCGGCGCGGCGGAGGCGAAGAACACCTTGCGCGCACCCGACTCGCGCGCCATCTGCACGATCTCGCGGCTGGTGGTGCCGCGCACGATCGAATCGTCGACCAGCAGCACGTTCTTGCCGGCGAACTCCATCGCCATCGGGTTCAGCTTCTGGCGCACCGAGCGCTTGCGCACCGCCTGGCCCGGCATGATGAACGTGCGGCCGATGTAGCGGTTCTTCACGAAGCCTTCGCGGTAGGGCACGCCGAGCGCCGTGGCAAGCTGCAGCCCGGACGGGCGGCTCGAGTCGGGGATCGGGATCACCACGTCGATCTCGAGATGCTGGTAGTGCCGGCGGATCTTCTCGGCGAGCTTCTCGCCCATGTTGAGGCGCGTCTCGTACACCGAGGCGCCGTCGATCAGCGAATCGGGCCGCGCGAGGTAGACGTATTCGAAGATGCAGGGATTGAGGCTCGCGTGCGGCGCGCACTGCTGGCTGTGGAAACGCCCGTCCTCGTCGATGAACACCGCCTCGCCCGGACCGATGTCGCGCAGCAGGCGAAATCCCAGCGCGTCGATCGCCACCGATTCGGAGGCCACCATGTATTCGGTGCCGGCGGCGGTCTCGTTGTAGCCGATCACCGCCGGGCGGATGCCGTAGGGGTCGCGGAAAGCGAGCACGCCGTAGCCGGCGATCATCGCCACCACGGCGTAGGCGCCCTTCAGCCGCCGGTGCACGGCGGCCACGGCGGTGAAGATGGTCTGCGGCTCGAGGTGCAGCTTGACCGAGGCCTTCTCGAGCTCGTGCGCCAGCACGTTGACCAGCACCTCGGAATCCGAGCCGGTGTTGATGTGCCGCAGATCGGTGCGGAACATCTCGTCCTTCAGCTGATCGGAGTTCGTCAGATTGCCGTTGTGGCCGAGGACGATGCCGAACGGCGAGTTCACGTAGAACGGCTGCGCCTCGGAGGCCTTGTACGCCGAGCCCGCGGTGGGATAGCGGCAGTGCGCGATGCCCATGTTGCCGCCGAGCTCGCGCATGTCGCGCGTGCGGAACACGTCGCGCACCATGCCCGGCGCCTTGTGCAGGTGGAACACGTTGTGCTCGGCCGTGACGATGCCCGCGGCGTCCTGCCCGCGATGCTGCAGCAGCAACAGCCCGTCATAGAGCAGCTGGTTGACGGGCGACTGGGCGACGATTCCTAGGATGCCGCACATGGCAAATGGGAAAGAAGCAGGCTTCCCCGGTGTGGTTAACGGTCAATTATATTTCAAGCGCTCGGCAAGAGCCGGCGGCAGCCAGGGCTTCAGCGCCGTCGCGGCGGCCGCGAGCTGGCTGCCTGCGAGCGATTCCTTCCACACCGCCTTGCGCGGCAGGCCGGTAAATCCGGCGGCAAGCGCGAACGCCAGGATGATGAGCAGCGCTCGCAACAGGCCGAAGAGCGCGCCGAGCGTGCGATCGAGCCCGCCCAGGCCGGCCGCGTGCAGCACCTTGGCGAGCCAGACCGCGCCGAGCGTGCAGATGATCAGCGTGACGAGGAAGATCGCGACGAACGCGGCGAGGCTACGGTACTCGGGCCTCGCGATCGGCAGATGCTCGGCGAGCGGCGCGGCGAAAAGGTTCGCGGCGAGGAACGCGATCACCCAGCCGGCAAGCGACATGATCTCGCGCACCAGGCCGCGCCAGATGCCCCAGCCAATCGACAGCACGAGCACGCCGATGACGGCGTAATCGAGCCAGGTCATCCCGATTTAGCGGAGATCGCGCCGGGCTTCAGGCCGAGCTCTTTCAGCTTGCCAAGCGCCTGGTCCGCCGCCTCGCGGCTCGCGAACGGCCCCGCACGCACGCGCGTCAGATTCCCCTGCATCGGCTCGGTGTAGTACGGGAGCTTCGCGCCCGAGAGCTTGGCGATCACGGCGTCGGGATGCGCAAAGGCGCCGACCTGGATCGTGTATTCACCGCTCGCCGCCTGCGGCGCGGGCTCACTCTTGGACGCGGGCTTCGCCGCTGGTTTGGGTGCAAACGGCGGCGCGTCATTCTCGCCGGGGATGCGCACGCTCACCGGCGCCTGTGTGCTCTTCGGCTCGGGATCGAACACCATCGGCAGCACGATCACCGCCAGGAGCACGAGCGCGACGGCGCCCACCAGCCTTCTGCGTCCCCTGCGCTTCAGCGTTTCGACGTCTTGTTGTTCTTCAGCCATCCCATCACTTCGCCGACGGTCAGAAAGGAGCCGAACACGACGATCTTATCATTCTCGTTCGCGCGGCTCAGCGCCGCGGCGAAGGCGCTGGTCGGCGATGCGAAGCATTCCACCGCTCCGTCCACGTGCTTGGCCAGCTCATCGGCCCTCGCGGCGCGCGGACCGGTGAGCGAAGCGAGGTGCCAGCGCGTGATGCGCGGCGCGAGCGTGCGCAGCACGCCGGCCGCGTCCTTGTCGCGCAGCATGCCGCAGACCGCGATGGTCTCGGGCGCGAACCCGGAAGCGGCGAGATTGTCCGCAAGCACCTGCGCGGCCTGCGCGTTGTGCGCCACGTCGAGAATCACCTGCGGCCGACCGGGCAGCACCTGGAAGCGCGCCGGCAGCGTCACCTCGGCAAGGCCGCGCCGGATGTCCTGCATGCCGAGCGGCAGCTTCTCGCGCAGGCAATCGAGCGCGCACATCGCCGCGGCGGCGTTGCGCAGCTGCACCGCGCCGCGCAGCGCCGGATGCGCAAGGCCGCCGCGCTTGCCGAACGGTCCCCAGTAGGTCCACTGGGTCTTCTCGTCGCTGTAGCCGAAGTCGCGTCCGAGCACGTAGTGCACGCCGGGCGCATCGAGCACCGAGCGCGGCGGCTGCGGCTCGGCGATCACCGCCGGCCGGCCGGCGCGGAAGATGCCGGCCTTCTCGCGGCCGATCGATTCGCGATCGGCGCCGAGGTAGTCGACGTGATCGATGCCGACGCTCGTCAGCACCGCGCAGTCGGCGTCGATCGCGTTCACCGCATCGAGGCGCCCGCCCAGCCCGACCTCGAGAATGGCCGCCTCGATGCCCTCTCGCGCAAAGAGCCAAAGCGCGGCCAGCGTGCCGTACTCGAAGTAGGTAAGCGCGACCTCGCCGCGCGCGGCTTCCACCGCCTCAAATGACTCGCCTAGCGCGCGGTCAGACGCTTCCTGTCCGGCGATGCGCACGCGCTCGTTGTAGCGCACGAGGTGGGGCGACGTGTAGAGCCCGGTGCGGTAGCCGCCCGCGCGCAGCATCGCTTCGAGAAGCGCGCAGCACGAGCCTTTGCCGTTCGTGCCGGCGACCGTGATCACCGGGCAGCCGAGCTCGATGCGCATGCGCCCGAGCACCGCCGACACCCGGTCCAGCCCGAGCGCGATCGTCTTCGGGTGCTGGCGCTCGATGAACTCGAGCCACTCGGCAAGCGTCCTCAAGCGATGCTTTCCTGGTAGATGCGCCGCACCGTGTCGATGGTATCGGCGTCCTCGGGCCGCTTGTCGGGCCGGTAGCCCTTGACGCGCGCGAAGCGCAGCGCGAGTCCGCCAGGATACTGCGAGCTTTCCTGCAGATCGTTGAAGGCGATCTCGACCACGAGCTCGGGCCGCAGATGCACCGTCCATTCGTCGCGGCTCGCCTCGCGCTTGAGGAATTCCTCCGTCTGCCACTTGAGCGTGGCGTCGGTCAGGCCCTTGAAGGTTTTGCCCAGCATGACGAACTCGCCGGTCGCCGGATCGCGCGCGCCCAGGTGGAGGTTCGAGAGCCAGCCGCGGCGCCGGCCATGGCCCCATTCGGCGGCGAGCACCACGAGGTCGAGGGTGCGCGCGCGCTTCACCTTGAGCCAGCTCGCGCCGCGCCGCCCGGCTTCGTAAGGCGCGTCGAGCACCTTTGCCATCACCCCTTCGTGGCCCGCCGCCAGCGCCTCCTGGTAGAACCGCTCGGCCTCATCCGCATCCGCCGTGATCACGGCGGGCGTGACCAGGGCCCGCGGCAGCACGCCAACGAGCGCGTCGCGCCGCTCGCGCGTCGGATGGTCGAAGAGCGTGGCGCCGTCGAGGTAGAGGCAATCGAAGAAGAACACCGACAGCGGCAATGCAGCGCGCCGCGCCGCGCCATCCTGTTGACTGCCGAAGCGGCTCATCGTCACCGGGAACGGATGCGGGCGGCCATCGGGGCGCAGCGCGATCGCCTCGCCGTCGAGGATCAAGGACTCGGCGCGCGAGCCGCGCACGGCCGCGACGATCTCCGGCACGCGGGCGGTCACGTCGTTGAGATTGCGCGTGTAGACCCGCACCTCGTCTGCGGATTTGTGTACCTGCACGCGAGCGCCGTCGAGCTTCCATTCGACCAGTGCAGTGCCGAGCGCCGCGAGCGCGGCTGCCATGTCCTCGGCGGGCTGCGCGAGCATCGGCAGCACCGGCTGCATCAACTGCACCGAGAACTGCGCTAGCGCGGAGGCACCGCCGGAGAGTGCAGCAGTCGCCACCGGCGCGATGGCGCCGGCAAAGGCGACTGCGCGGCGCACGTCGGCCGCCGGGAGCCCGGCCGCCGCGGCCACCGCCTCGACCATGATCCCTTCGAGCGCGCCCTGGCGCAGCTCGCCGACAATGAGGCGCACGAGAAAATCCTGCTCTTCTGCGATCGCTCGCTGGAACAACTCCCGCAGCAGCGCGCTGCGCTGCTCGGCGGCGCCTTTGCCTTTCACGCGCTTCAGCTGCTCGAAGAGCGCGTCCACATCGCGCAACGCCAGCGATGGCGCTGCGGCAGCCTTGGCGCGTGCCGACTGAAGGGCGGCAAAACCGACCGCGAGTTTCCCCTGCCGGATGTCGCCGCTGAGGTAAGGGAGCGCGATGTCGATTTCCTCGCGCTCGAGCGGCCGCAGGAAGTCGGCCAGGCTGCGGATCTTCGCCAGGCGGCTCGAGGTTGCAGCGACCTGGTTCGAGACCCGAACCAGCTCGGCCAATCCTGTCACGCAGTAGTGGTGGTGGTTGCTTCCGCCGGCAGCTTGAGCATCAGGGAGAGCAGCAGGTGCAGCTTGTCGCGCATCTGCCGGCGGTCGACGATCATGTCGATCGCGCCCTTCTCGAGCAGGAACTCGGCGCGCTGGAATCCTTCGGGCAGCTTCTGGCGCACGGTCTGCTCGATGACGCGCGGTCCGGCGAAGCCGATCAGCGCCTTCGGCTCGGCGAGCACCACGTCGCCGATCATGGCGAAGCTCGCCGACACGCCGCCCATCGTCGGATCGGTGAGCACCGTGATGAACGGCAGCTTGCGCTCGGCAAGATCGGTGAGCGCCGCGGTAGTCTTCGCCATCTGCGCGAGCGACAGCGCGCCCTCCTGCATGCGCGCGCCGCCGGAAGCGCAGACGCAGACGAACGGCAGCTTCTGCTCGATCGCCACGCGCACGCCGCGCACGAAGCGCTCGCCGACCACCGAGCCCATCGAGCCGCCCATGAAATCGAACTCGAACGCCGCGCACACCAGGCCGAGCGCCTTGATCGAGCCCTGCATCACCACCAGCGCATCGCCCTCCGCGGTCTGCTCCTGCGCCTCGGACAGGCGCTCGGTGTAGCGGCGCGAATCCTTGAACTTGAGCGGATCGAGCGGCAGCACCTCCGCGCCGATCTCGAAGCGCCCGTCCGGATCGAGCAATGTGTCGAGGCGCGGCCGCGCGCCGAAGCGCTCGTGGTGGCCGCACTTCGGGCAGACGTTGAGATTCTTCTCGAGGTCGGTGCTGTAGAGCACCGCGTCGCACGCCGGGCATTTGGTCCACAGGCCTTCCGGCACGGTCTTGCGCGCGGCGCCGCCGGTGCGCTGGATCTTGGGCGGGAGGAGTTTCTGGAGCCAGCTCATGCGTCGATGGCTTCTCTAATGGGCTTGAGGAACGCCTTCACCCGGGAAACGGCTTGATCGGGGCTGCCGCCCTCGATCTCCTGGATGATGCGGCTGCCGATCACCACCGCGTCGGCCGTCTGCGCCACGCGGCGTGCGGATTCGGCATCGCGGATGCCGAAGCCTACGCCGATCGGCAGCTTGGTCGCGGCGCGGATCTGCGGAATGTGTGCCGCGACATCGGAGAGGTCGATGTTTGCCGCGCCGGTCACACCCCGGAGCGACACGTAATAGAGGTACCCGCTGCCGCTACGCGCCACTTCATCGATGCGCTTTTTCGTCGAGGTCGGCGAAAGGAGAAAGATGGGATCGATGTCGTTGCGCTTCATCAGGGCGGAGAACTCGAGGCACTCCTCGGGCGGATAGTCGACGACGATGACACCGTCGATGCCGGCCGCCTTCGCCGCGGCGGCGAACTTCTCCGCGCCCATCGCTTCGATCGGGTTGGCGTAGCCCATCAACACGATCGGCGTCGCGCTGTCCGCTTTTCTAAATTCAGTAACCAGCTTTAAAACATCGGAAAGGCCCACCCCGTGCTTGAGCGCGCGTTCGCCGGAGCGCTGGATGACCGGGCCATCGGCCATCGGATCGGAGAACGGCACGCCGAGCTCGAGGATGTCGGCGCCGGCCTCCACCAGCGCGCGCATCAGCGGCACGGTGAGCGAGGGATGCGGGTCGCCAGCGGTGATGTACGGTATGAGCGCCTTGCGCTTGCTCTTTCCGAGCGCCTCGAACCGGCCCTGGATGCGCGACATCAAAGCTTCTTCCCCGAGCGCTCGGCGACAGTGTGCATGTCCTTGTCGCCCCGGCCGGAGAGGTTGACGAGGAGGATCGCGTCCTTCTTCATCGACGGCGCCATCTTCATCGCCTGCGCCACGGCGTGCGCCGATTCCAGCGCCGGGATGATGCCTTCGCTGCGGCAGAGCTCGTGGAACGCGGCGAGCGCCTCATCATCGGTCACCGCGACATATTCGGCGCGCTTGCTGTCCTTCAGCCACGCGTGCTCGGGACCGACACCGGGATAGTCGAGCCCGGCGGAGACCGAGTGCGTCTCGGTGATCTGGCCGTTGGCATCCTGCAGGAGATACGTCCGGTTGCCGTGGAGCACGCCCGGCCTGCCCGCGCACAGCGATGCCGCGTGCTTGCCGGTTTCCAGGCCTTCCCCGGCCGCCTCGACCCCGATCAGCTTCACCTTGGTCTGGGCGATATAGGGGTAGAAAATTCCCATGGCGTTCGAGCCGCCGCCGACGCAGGCGAGGATGGCGTCGGGCTGGCGTCCGGCGAGCTCCTGCATCTGCACGATACTTTCCTCGCCGATTACCGACTGGAAATCGCGCACCATCATCGGATAGGGATGCGGGCCGGCCACGGTGCCGATGATGTAGAAGGTGCTGTCGACGTTGGTCACCCAGTCGCGCATCGCTTCGTTCAGCGCATCCTTCAGCGTACGCGAGCCGGATTCGACCGCCACGACCTTCGCGCCCAGGACGCCCATACGGTGCACGTTCGCCGCCTGCCGCTTGACGTCCTCTACGCCCATGTACACCACGCACTCCATGCCGTAGCGCGCCGCGACCGTCGCGGTAGCGACGCCGTGCATGCCGGCGCCGGTCTCCGCGATCACTCTGGGTTTCTTCATGTTGCGCGCGAGGAGCGCCTGGCCGATGGTGTTGTTGATCTTGTGCGCGCCGGTGTGATTCAGGTCCTCGCGCTTGATGTAGATCTGCGCGCCGCCGCACTTCTGCGACAGGCGCTTGGCGTGGTACACCGGGCTCGGGCGCCCGACGTAGTGCTTGAGCTCGTAGCGGAACTCGGCCTGGAACGCGGCATCCTGGCGCGCACGCTCGTACGCAGCGCGCAACTCGTCGAGCGCCGCGGTCAGCGTCTCGGCGACGAAGACGCCGCCGTAGGGGCCGAAGTGGCCGCGCGCATCGGGCAGGTCATACATCCGCATTGCGGACCTCAGCGACGAAAGCGGCCATTTTAGCGGCGTCCTTGACGCCTTTAGCCGACTCGACGCCACTCGACACATCCACGCCCCACGGCCGCACGGCGCGGATCGCCCCGGCGACATTGCTGCGCTCGAGGCCGCCGGAGAGGATGAGCGGGCGGCTGCGCTCGGCGGGCACCAGCGACCAGTCGAAGCTCTCGCCCACGCCGCCGTATTCGGGCACAAAACTGTCGACGAGCCACGCCGCGGCGCGCGAATAGGGCCGCAGGTACTCCAGGGCATCGACTCCCGGCCTCACTCTGCAGGCCTTGACGAAGGGCAGGCCGAATTGCCCGCAGAATTCGGGCGTCTCGTCGCCGTGGAACTGCAGCATCGCCGGGTGCACGCGGCCGATGACCTGCGCCACCTGCGCGGCATCGGCATTCACGAAAAGCGCGACCGTCTGCACGAACGGCGGCAGCGCGTCGCGGATCTCGACCGCGCGCTCCGTCGACAGATAGCGCGGGCTCGGTGGATAGAACACCAGCCCGATGGCGTCTGCGCCGGCTTCCGCAGCCGCGCGCGCGTCGCCGGTGCGCGTGATGCCGCAGATCTTGACGCGCGTCCTCACTGCGGCAGACCCCACTTCATGTCGTACTCGATGCGTTCCAGATACAGGCCCTCGGGCGCAAACGTCGGCGCCGCCTTGGTGCGCTCACGCGATGCGAGCAGCTCGGCGATCCAGCCCGGTGGCTGTTTACCGTTGCCGACGTAGATTAGCGAACCGACGATGTTGCGCACCATGTGGTGCAGGAAAGCGTTCGCGCGGATGACGAAGTCGATGCGCTCGGCGCGTTGCTCGATGGCGATGGAATGCACGGTACGCACGGGCGTCTTCGCCGGACATTCTGCCGCGCGAAACGCGGAGAAATCATGCTCGCCGACGAGCGCGCGCGCGGCGCTGCGCATCGCCTCGACGTCGAGCGGCGCGTGATACCAGCCGGCGTGGCGCGCCGCCAGCGCCGGGCGCACCGGGCGGTTGATGAGTCGATAGCAGTAGGTGCGCGCAATCGCGCTATAGCGCGCATGGAATTGCGCATCGACCGGCTGCGCCCATAGCACGGCAATCGATTCCGGCAGGAACGCGTTGACGCCGCGCACCCAGGCGGTCTGCGGACGCGCTGCCGCCGTGTCGAAATGCGCGACTTGCTCGCGCGCATGGACGCCGCGGTCGGTGCGCCCGGCGGCGGTCACGCTCACCCGCTCGCTAGCGATCGCGGCGAGCGCAGTTTCGAGGGCGTCCTGCACTGCGCCGCCGCCGGGCTGGGTCTGCCAGCCGAGAAAGCGGCTGCCGTCGTACTCGAGTGCTATGGCAATGCGGGGAATATGGGACTAACTGAGGCTGCTACTTAGCCGAGCTTGGCGAGGAGCTGCTCGGCGCTGCCGCGCTGCGCGGCGTCGCCGTCCTTCACGACTTCCTTGAGCAGCTCGCGGGCGCCGTCCTTGTCGCCCATTTCTTCGTAGGCCTTCGCGAGGTCGAGCTTGGTGGCGACTTCCTGCCATTTCGGATCGGAGCTCGGCTTGGGCGCGAGCACCGTGGCATCGGCCGACGAGGTGCCGAGGTCGAGGCTGATCGAGGAGAGATCCATCTGCGGCGCCTCGGCGGCCGGCGCGGCCTCGGGCTTCTTGTCGATATCGAGGTTGAGATCGAAGTCGAGCCCGCCGCTCGGCTCGGGCGCAGGTGCGGGCGCGGCGGCCTTCGGCGGCTCGGGCTTTTTCTCCTCGGTGCCGAGATCCAGGTTGAAGTCCATCGAGCCGATCGACTTGTCCTGCCCGCCGGCGATGACGGTCTCGTCGGGCGAGGTGGCGCCCGCGGCCTTCAGCGACTGCGTCGATCCGAGGTCGATGTCGACGCCCGAGGCGGTGGCGTCCTTGGGCTCGTCGAGCGAGATGTCGGGCGCGGAAGCCTGCGCCTGGCCGGCGCCGCCGAGATCAAAATCGAGCGTCGGCGCGGCAGCCGCGGCGGCCGGAGCCGCAGCCGCGGCGGCGGCTTCGCCGCCACCGGCACCCGCGTAAAGGCCGTTCTGCGCGTCGATCGAGCGGCCGAGCGCCGCTGCCTTTTCCCATTCGGGCCCGGTGCCGTTCGTGATGCCTTTCAACTTGAGCGCGGTCTGCTCGAAAGCCTTGGTGTCCTTGCGGTGCGCGTAGATCTCGAGGAGCTTGGCGTGCACCGCGGTGCGATTCGCGTCTTTCTGCAGCGCTTCCTTGAGGATTTCCTCGGCCTGCGCGTCGCGGCCGTAGGCCATGTAGACATCGGCCTCGGCGATCGGATCGACCTCTTCGGCCTCCATTCCCGCCGGTGCCTGGCTCACGCCCTGGACCGAGACGGTCGTGGTGGTACTCGAGGGCGGCGCGGTCGGCTCGGCCAGCGAGGCAGCGGCGCCGCCGGCGGCCGCAGCGCCTAAGACACTGTCCTGGAACTTAGCGTGGGCCTTTTTTTTTCTGCGCCAGGCCCACCAGAAGTAGACCCCGAGGAGCACGACGACCAGGCCGAGCCCCGCTATGTACACGGGGTCGGCAAATTCGTCGAGGAGGCTCGGCTCGGGCGGTGGCGGAGCTTTCTTCGCCACCGGTTTTGGCGCTGCCGGTGCTGCTGGCTTTGGCGCTTCAGCGGCTGGCTTCGGAGCTTCGGCCGCTGGCGGCTTCGCTGCTTCTGCGGGGGGCTTGGGTGCTTCGGCGGCGGGCTTCGCCGGCTCAGGCTTCGCGGGCGCCGGCGGGGGTGGCGGCGGCTTCGGTGCTTCGGCAGCCGGCTTCGCGGGTTCGGGTTTGGCCGGTGCCTGCGCAACCGGCGGAACCGGGGCCGGTTTCGCGGCATCCTTCTTCTCCATCTCCGCAAGCTGTTGGTTCTTCAGCGCGAGGAGTTTCTGCAGGTCGGCGACGTTCCTTTCCAGGTCCTGCTGCCGCGATTGCGCTTCATTCAGCGCGCGCTCGCGGGCTGCCGCGTCGTCCTCGCGCGCCGCGCGCGAGCCGGGCGCTGCGGGTTTCGCGGGCTCGGCCTTTGAAAGGCGCAGTTGATCGGCCGGGGCCGCCGGCTTCGCGGGCTCGGGTTTCGGCTCGATGCGGCCGGTGACTTCGCGTTGCCCGGCCGTGGCGTCCGCAGGCGCGGGGGCGGCGGCGAGTCGGCTGCGGTATTCCCTGAACTGCTCGTGGTGCTGCTTCACGAGCCGGTTCGCTTCCTCGCGATCGATCGTGCCGAAGCTGTCGCCCTCGGGGATGTTGAGGATCTTGCCGGTGCGCACCAAGTTCACGTTGCCGCGAATGAACGCGTCTTCGTTCGCGCGGAAGATCGCGATCAGCATCTGGTTGAACGTGACGCTCGGGCGCGAATTCTGGCGCGCAATGGCGCCGAGCGTGTCGCCGCGCTTCACTTCATAAGTGTTGGCAGCCGGCTTCTCTGGCGCCGCCACCTGCGGTGCAGCCTGCGGCGCGGGCGCCGGGCTTGGCGTCGCTTCGGGCGCCGGCTGCGGCGCGGCGGGCGCCGCCTCGGCGGGCTTCGGCTCCGCGGGCGCAGGCTTCTCCGTGATCGGCGGCAAAGGCGCTGCCGCGATCGCCTGCTGCCGGCTGCGATATTCCGGCGGATCGAGGAGGAAGGTGTATTCGCGCACCAGCCTGCCCGAGCTCCAAGACAGCTCGATCAGGATGTCGAGGAAAGGCTCGTTGACCGGCTGCATGGTCGTCACGCGCAGGAACGGCCGCTTGTCGCGCCGCTCGAGGTTGATGCGCAGGCTGTTCAGCGCCGGGTTGATGTTGATGCCGGCTTGCTCGAAAGCTTCGGGCGCGGCGAGCCGCGCGGACAGGCCTTCTTCTTCTCCGGGCTGGAGTGAAACGATCTCGATCTCGGCGAGCAGCGGCTGGCCGAGCGGCGAGAGCACCGTCAGGCGTCCGAGTCCCGCCGCATTCGCCACGGCGGCGAGCGCGAACCAGGCCGCAGCCGCAATGACGATGCTGATCGATCTTCGCGCCACGATTTCCGAACCCCCCGAATTATTCTTTAGCCGGACCAACTAACTTAACATCATGGCCTTACGGCTGCAAATTGAGAGATTTTCTGGGTTTTTTAGTGCTTCACTCCGGCATCGATCAGGAGGCGCAGCATCCGCCGCAGGGGCTCGGCCGCGCCCCAGAGAAGCTGGTCGCCGACGGTGAATGCGGTGAGATAGTCCTCGCCCATCGGCAATTTGCGCAGCCGCCCCACCGGCACTGACAGCTTCCCGCTGACTGCCGCCGGCGTCAGCTCCGCGAGCGATTCCTCGCGGCGGTTGGGGACGACTTTCACCCAGTCGTTGGCCTCCGCCAGCATGCCCTCGATCTCGTCGAGCGGCAGCGGGCGGCGCAGCTTGATGGTCAGCGCCTGGCTGTGGCAGCGCATCGCGCCGACCCGCACGCAGACGCCGTCGATGGGTATCTGACTGCCGTTGCGGCCCAGAATCTTGTTGGCTTCGGCCTGGGCCTTCCATTCCTCGCGGCTCTGGCCGTTGCCCATGTCCTTGTCGATCCAGGGCAGCAGGCTCGCGGCGAGCGGGTAGCCGAACTGCTCCCGGGGCAGCCCGGGCGAGCGCAGCGAATCGGCGACGGCGCGATCGATGTCGAGCACGGCGCTCGCCGGATCGTCGAGCAAGCGCTGCGCGCTATCGCCGATGTGCGCCATTTGCTCGACGAGCTCGCGCACGTTGGCTGCGCCCGCGCCCGAGGCAGCCTGGTAGGTCATGCACGTCATCCACTCGATCTCGTCGCGCTGGAACAGGCCCGCCATGCCCATCAGCATCAGGCTCACGGTGCAATTGCCGCCGATGAAGTTCTTCGTGCCCTTTGCGATCGCCTGCTCGATCACCGGCATGTTCACCGGATCGAGAATGATCACCGCGTCGTCGTTCATGCGCAGCGCGCTCGCCGCGTCGATCCAGTAGCCCTTCCATCCGGCGGCGCGCAGCTTCGGATACATCGCGTTGGTGTAATCGCCGCCCTGGCAGGAGATGATCACCGGCAGCGCCTTCAGCGCGTCGACATTCATGGCATCGCCCACCGGCGGCGCGTCGCGGCCGATCGCGGGGGCCTTGCCGCCCGCCTGCGAGGTGGAGAAGAACAGCGGCTCGATATGGTCGAAGTCGCGCTCCTCGCGCATGCGCTGCACGAGCACCGAGCCCACCATTCCGCGCCAGCCGACGATGCCGACTCTCAGCATTCCAATAGTCTATAGAGCGTTTAACACGGCGTCGCCCATTTCCGGGGTGCCGACCTTGCGGGTTCCCGCGGTATGGATGTCGGCGGTGCGCAGTCCCGACTTGAGTACCTTGCTCACCGCCTGTTCAACGCGCGATGCGGCCTGCGGCTGACGCAGCGAATAGCGCAGCATCATCGCGGCGGAGAGGATCGTCGCGAGCGGATTGGCGACACCTTTGCCGGCGATGTCGGGCGCCGAGCCGTGGATCGGCTCGAACATCGACGGGAACTCCCGCTCCGGGTTCAGGTTTGCGCCTGGCGCGACGCCAAGGCTGCCGGAGACCGCCGCGCCAAGGTCGGTGAGGATGTCGCCGAACA
>DASXRW010000281.1:0-2453 GCA_036506355.1 Burkholderiales bacterium | reverse complement strand
CCGGCGCGACGAAAGGCGGTTCGAAAACGAGCCGGCTCCACCTGAGCGTCAGTGCCGATGGCCGAGCGCCGCGCCCACGGCCGTAATGATGTCCGTTTCGTCAAACGGTTTCGCGATATGCGCCGCGAAGCCGGCCTCTCGCGTGCGCGCGCGGTCCGCGGTGCTGGCGAAAGCCGATACGGCGACCACCGGCGGAGCGGCTGAAGGCCGATGATGCAGTTCGCGGATGAATTCGAACCCGTCCATCCGCGGCATGCGCAGATCGCATAACACCACGTCAGGGACGCCATCGCGCATCATCTCCAGCGCTTCGCGGCCATCCCGGGCCGCCGTGGCCCGAGCGCCGAGAAGCTCGAGAAGGTCGCGCAGCGATTCGCGCGTGTCGTCGGAGTCTTCCACCACCAGAACGGAAAGCCCGGAGAGAGAGGCGGTGCCAGCCTCGGCACCGGCGGCTGCGGCGTGCGCTAGAGCGGGTGTTTCGGCGGCGAGCGGCAGCAGGACCGTCACTTCGGTGCCGCGCCCGACGCCCGCGCTGACGACGCTCACCGTTCCCTTGTGCAGCTCGGTGAGCCATTTCACCAGGGCAAGACCGATCCCGAGGCCTTCGTGCTCGCGGCGGATGCCTTGCTCCTGCTGCCGGAAGATATCGAACACGAACGGCAGGAACTCGGGCGCGATTCCCGCTCCCGTGTCCGCCACGACGACCCGCGCGCTGCCGCCTTCGCGTCCGAGCGTGACGCGGATCCTGCCCTCCGCGGGCGTGAACTTCACGGCATTGGAAATGATGTTCGCGAAGACCTGCTGCAGCCGGCCCGCATCGCCCTCGACGCGCAGCCGCTCGCCGGCGTCGGCCCATTCCAGGCGGATGGCCTTGTTCTCCATATCGTGGGCACTGGCCTCCGCGGCAGCACGAACCAGCGCCGGCAATTCATGCACCCTGAGATCGAGCGTGACTGTGCCGTGCACGATCCGGTTCATGTCGAGAAGGTCTTCGACCATCCGGCTCTGGAGCCGCACATTGCGCTCGATCGCTTCGGCGGCGCGGCGCACCTGCTCCGGACCCTCGTTTTTCTTCAATATGCTGGCCCAGCCGAGGATCGGCGCGAGGGGCGTGCGCAACTCGTGGGAAACCATCGCCAGGAACTCGTGGTCCTTCGCCGCGGCCGCCGCTCGGAGCTTGCGCACCGTGTCTTCATATTGCCGCGTGCGATAGTTCTCGCGCAGCAGCGCGTCGCCCAGCACCTGAAGCAGCTCGCCGTGCAGCGTCAGCCGCCGTTCGGGCACCGGCGGCTGGTGCCGCGCGATGGCCCAGAGCCGGTCGAACGGCACTCCGGCGGACGTGGCCCAGCGTTGCACCGCGGCCACCTGGGAAAACCCCGCGAGCGCGTATCCGGCCACCGCGGCGCCGACGATCGCGCCTTCGAGCACCAGCGAGGTGCCAACGACCGTCAAACCGTGGGATTCGGTGACGACTACTGCCGGCCGGGCGTCGGTTTGCTCCAGGCAGCGGCGGGCGCATTCGACGAACAGGCCGGGCTCGAATCCGCATTCCCGGAACAACGCGACCAGCGGCGTGGGATGCACCGGCCCCGGCACCACCCGCCCGTCGGCGCCGTACAGCTCGACGCTCAGTCCCGTCACTTCCGCGTATTTGTCCAGCGCCGGCTTCCAGAGCTCCGAGCCGAACAGGCTGTCGTTCACGCGGCTGCCTATTCTTCCTCTTCCCCCGGCGCCGGCGGTTGCGGCGGGCGGCGCTCGGGCGCGCGCGAGATCAGGCCGTGATAGCCGGAGAAGGCGATCTTGGGCGCGACGGGCAGTTGCCGCGGCAGCACGCGCATGCCCTTGCCGTTCACGACCTCGCACTCATGGGTCACGCGAGCGACCGGATTCGCCCGCATCTTCGCCACCGTTATGCCGAGCCGGAGCGTGTCCCCGATCTCGACAAAGTTCATGAGAACGATGTTGTCGACCAGCGAGCTCATGGCCAGGTCTCCCATCATCGAAGTCATGCCGAGCATCTCCGGGTTCTCGTGGTTATAGACGGCGGCGATCTGGTGCTCCTTCATCAGCGCCACCAGCGCATGAAAAAAGTCGCGGAACACGCGGCCCTGCGTGCCCAGGCTGGAGCCGTAGGTGGACAGGCTGTCGATCACCACGCGCTTGGGCTCGAACTCCTCCACGATCTGTTCGATCTTGTGAAAATGCTGATCGACCTCGATTTCCTGCGGCGCGTCGTAGTACAGGCGCACGATGCCGCGATCGATCGCCGGCTGCAGATCGATCCCGATGCTCGCCGCGTTGCGCAGCAACTGGGGCACCTGCTCGTCGAGCGACAGCATCAGGCTGCGCTCGCCGCGGCGCGCGCCTTCGGCGATGTAATGCAGCGCCATGACGCTCTTGCCGACGCCCGACATCCCGGCCACCACCGTGGTGCTGCCCAGGAAGTAGCCGCC
>DASXRW010000280.1:0-1899 GCA_036506355.1 Burkholderiales bacterium | reverse complement strand
CCGGTGGGCGAGCAGATCGCCGAAACGCTCCTGCGGCATAGAAACCTTAGTAGGAAAGAGGCGCAAAACCAGGCGATCGAAATGCTGCGCCGCGTGCGCATCCCCTCGCCCGATCGGCGCGCGGACGATTACCCGCACCAGCTCTCGGGCGGCATGCGCCAGCGCGTGATGATCGCGATGGCGCTCGCCTGCAATCCGAAGCTCCTGATCGCCGACGAGCCCACCACCGCGCTCGACGTCACGATCCAGGCGCAGATCCTGGAGCTCATGCGCACGCTGCGCGCCGAGCTCGGCACCGCGATCATCCTCATCACCCACGATCTCGGCGTGATCGCCGAGTTGGCCGACGACGTGATCGTGATGTACGCAGGCCAGGTGATCGAGCGTTGCGCTGCCGAGCGCCTGTTTTCCGAGCCGCAGCACCCGTACACCATCGGACTCCTCGGCTCGATCCCGCGGCTGCATCTCGAGCAGGAGCGCTTGAGCGCGATCGAGGGCTTCGTGCCTGATGCTGCCGCCCTGCCGCAGGGCTGCCGCTTCCATCCGCGCTGCCCCTTCGCCGTGGAGAAGTGCCGGCAGGAAGTGCCGCCGCTGATGGAGATCACGCCGGGTCACCATGCCGCGTGCTGGCTCGCGCCGCTGTGAGCGAGCCACTCCTTCGCGCTGAGCGGCTGGTCAAACATTTCCCGGTACGTACCGGCTTCTTCGGCCGCGCGCGCGGCGCGGTGCAGGCGGTGGACGACATCAGCTTCGAGCTCCATCCGGGCGAGACGCTCGCGCTGGTCGGCGAATCGGGTTGCGGCAAGTCGACCGCCGGGAAATTGCTGCTGCGGCTGCTCGAGCCGACCTCCGGTCGGGTTTGGTTTCAGGGAAAAAATCTCACCAGCCTGCGCGAGCGCGACATGCGCTCGCTCCGCAGCGAGATGCAGGTGATCTTCCAGGACCCCTACGGCTCGCTCAACCCGCGCATGACGGTGGGCGACATGCTCGCCGAAGCGCTGCACCTCCATGGCCTGCACGCCGGCCGCGAGCGCCACCGAGTCATCGAGCTGCTGGGCTTGGTCGGCCTCGCGCCGGAGCACGCCGCGCGCTATCCGCACGAGTTCTCGGGCGGCCAGCGCCAGCGCATCGGCATCGCGCGCGCGCTCGCGGTCGAGCCGCGCCTCATCGTGTGCGACGAGCCGGTGTCGGCGCTCGACGTCTCGATTCAGGCGCAGGTGATCAACCTGCTGCAGGACCTGCAGCGCCAGTTCGGCCTCGCCTACGTCTTCATCGCGCACGACCTCGCCGTGGTGAAGCACATCGCCACGCGCGTCGCGGTGATGTACCTCGGCAAGATCGTCGAGCTTGCCGAGAAGCGCGCCCTCTTCGCCGCGCCGCGGCACCCGTACACGCGGGCGTTGCTATCCGCCATCCCCGTGCCGGATCCGACGGCCAAGCAGCAGCGCATCATCCTGCAGGGCGACGTACCCAGCCCGCTGCACCCGCCCTCCGGCTGCCGCTTCCGCACCCGCTGTCCCTGGGCCCGCGAGCGCTGCGCCGCCGAGGAGCCGCCGCTCGAAGGCGGCGTCGCCTGTCACTTCTGGAAAGAGATCGAGCCGTTCACCGCAGCCTCGCACTTGACGGCGGTCAATGAGAGACTGTCGCGCCTTCAGGCAGCGTTCCGATCCGGAGGAGGTACCCCATGAAATGGCTCGCGCTCGTCCTTGCGGTTGCTGGCTCGTTCGCCCATGCGCAGACCCTGCGCATCGGCCTGGCGGAGGACCCCGACGTCCTCGACCCGACCATGGCGCGCACCTTCGTCGGGCGCATCGTGTTCGCGGGGCTGTGCGACAAGCTGTTCGACCTCGACGAGAAGCTGAACATCGTGCCGCAGCTCGCCACCGGCTACGAATGGTC
>DASXRW010000279.1:0-9529 GCA_036506355.1 Burkholderiales bacterium | reverse complement strand
CTGATCCGCCTTTCAGGCGTCAAGGTGGAGTGACGCCTCAACGCGTCATAGCCTAGACAGCAACCTTTCGTACTCGCTGTGTGGACCAATCCAGAACCAGACCACACTCCTTCCTTGAGAACGCCCACGGCCCGCCAATCGAGATCGAGTCGCACTGCGTAAACAGGCAGCGTGTCGTGAACCTTTTTGAATCGCAATGATGGATGAGCGGGATTGCTAGCCCAGAGCCGATAGGTCTGTATCGTCGCAGGAGCCGCGGCGAGCAATGTCCGGAACGCCGCGGTGGTATGAGACTGCACCGCCTCTAAAGCGGCTTGGTACGGCCAGCGTTGTATTCGGCCAAAGCCTCTTCGGCCAGCCTGGCTAATTGCTTTTGCGATTTGCCGAAGGACTCAGCCCAGCGCTTCTCAGCCGCGAGCTCTTCCAGGAGGATAGCGGCGATAGCATCCTGCTCGGATTCCGGAAGCTTGGCCACGTCCTGCAACGCCTTTTCGAGGAGCTTGGTCATAACAATCCTGAAGCTGCGCGAATCTTACCGCCGCTGTAGCGCTGGGAAAAGCTGATCCGGCTTTCGCGGGTGAAGGTGGATTGACGGGGCCGGACCCCCGGTTCATGCTGCGGCCGGAGAGAGGAGAAATCATGAGCAAATCGGGCTTTACGCGCCGTCGCTTTCTTGGCACGGCCGCGGCAACTACTGCCGTCGTCGCAGCACCTTATATCCGCACTTCGCACGCGGCAGGATCGCTTGCCGTGGGCTTCTGGGATCACTGGGTGCCGAGCGCGAACGACGCACTGACCAAGCTGTGCAACGAGTGGGCGGCGAAGGAGAAGGTCGAGCTGAAGATCGACTACATCCCGTCGCAGGGCAACAAGAACCTGCTGACCATCGCCGCCGAGTCGCAGGCGAGAGCGGGCCACGACATGCTCGCATTCCCGACCTGGCAGCCGGCGGACAAGGCGCGCGAGCTCGAGCCGCTCGACGATGTAATGAAGTCGCTGCTCGCGGCGAACGGCGCGGTTTCGCCGCTGATCGAATATCTGGCGAAAGTGCAGGGCCACTGGATCGCGGTGCCCGCGTCGCCGGGGAGCCAGATCAAGGGGCCGTGCGCGCGGATCGACCTGATGAAGCAGCACGCCGGTCTCGACGTGCAGAAGATGTATCCGGCCGGCGCACCGCCCGACAAGGCCCTTTCGCAGAACTGGACCTGGGATGCCTTCCTCGCCGCGGCGGAGAAATGCCACAAGGCCGGCGTTCCGTTCGGCATCGGGATGGGGCAGACCGAGGACTCCGTCGACACGCAAGGCGCGCTGTGGAGCGCCTACGGCGCGGTGCTGGTCGACGCGCAGGGCAGGATCACCGTCAAGTCCGATGCGGTCAGGCAGGTGCTCGAGTTCAACCGAAGGCTGCTCGCCTTCCTGCCGCCGGACGTATTCGCGTGGGACAACGCGTCGAACAACCGCATGCTGATCGCCGGCAAGACCGCGCTCATCATGAATCCGCCGAGCGCATGGGCGGTGGCGAAGCGCGACAACGTCAAGGTCGCCGAGCAGCTCTGGACTTTCCCGTCGCCGCGCGGGCCCAAGGGCCGCTACGAGCCGTACCTGCCGTATTTCTGGGGGATCTGGAAGTTCTCCAAGAACAAGGCAGCGGCGAAGAGCCTGCTGATGCACCTGTCGCAGCGCTCCTCCGTCGAGAAGCAGGTCGCCGCGAGCCAGGGCTACGACATCCCGGCGTTCGCCAAGCTCAACGACTTCAAGACCTGGGCCGAGGAAGGCCCGCCGAAGGGAACGCTGTATCACTACCCGCCGAGCAGCGAGCAGATCCTGTCGGTGTCCGCGTTCCCGGCGCCGCCGAAGATCGCGGTGCAGATCTACAGCCAGGCGATCATGACCAAGATGGTCGGCAAGGCGACGCAGGCCGGGGGCTCGGTCGACAAGGCGATCGACTGGGCGACCACCGAGCTCGAAGGGTTCATGCGCGGCTAGGGCTCGCGCGCTAGGCTAGGGGAGGGCGATGGACGGATCCGCGGCCGGCGCGGTGCGCGCGCCGGCGGCCCGCAGGCGCTCGACCGTGCGCAGGCTGATGCGGCGCCGGTCGACGGTCGCTTTCCTCTTCACGCTGCCGCTCATCGTGATCATCGCCGGGATGGTGCTCTACCCGGCGCTCTACTCGATCCACCTCGCGACGCTCAACAAGTCGATGGAGCGCTTCGTCGGCTTCGGCAACTTCGAGTTCCTGTTCAGGCGCGAGACCTTCTGGATGGTGGTCAAGCAGTCGGTGGTGTTCGCCGTCAGCGCGGTGGTGTTCAAGGCGCTGATCGGCTTCTGCGTCGCGCACTTCGTGCACAACATCCCGGCCAAGGGGCAGCGCAAGTGGCGCGGCATGCTGCTCGTGCCCTGGGTGATTCCGCCCGCCATGAGCACGCTCGCCTGGCTGTGGCTGTTTGATCCGCAGTACAGCGCCTTCAACTGGGTGTTCGAGCAGATCGGCCTCGTGCCGGTGAGCTGGCTCGGCGACCCGAACTGGGCGCGCTTCTCGGTGATCCTGGTGAACGTGTGGTTCGGCGCGCCGTTCTTCATGATCATGTACCTCGCCGCGCTCAAGTCCGTTCCCGAGCAGCTCTACGAGGCGGCGTCGATCGACGGCGCCAACTGGTGGCAGAAGCTCTGGTACGTCACGCTGCCGATGATGCGCAACATCATCGCCATCACGGTGCTGTTCTCGCTGATCGTCACCTTCGCCAACTTCGACATCGTGCGCATACTCACCGCCGGCGGCCCGGTCGACCAGACGCACGTCTTCGCCACCTGGGCGTTCAAGATCGGCATCGAGGGCAACGACCTGCCGCTCGGCGCCGCGGTGTCGCTCTTCATGTTCCCGATCCTCGCGGTGGCGGCGTGGTTCATCCTGCGCGACATCTCGCGCCGCGGGACGGAAGCCTGATGGCTCAAGCGCGCGCCAGCCTCAGGGCCGAGCGCCGCCGGGCGCTGGTCTGGTCCTACGTGTTCCTGGTGATCTTCGCGATTTTCTTCCTCACGCCGCCGCTCTACATGCTGATCACCTCCTTCAAGACCAACGCCGAGATCTCGGCGGCGGCGGCGCCGTGGTGGATCCACCAGCCGACGCTCGGCAACTACGTGGAGCTGCTCACCTCGCCCACCTACCTGACCTTCTTCCGCAATTCGGCGCTGGTGTCGGTGCTGGTGGTGGCGATCACCATGGCGGTGAGCATTCCCGCGGCGTTCGCGCTGTCGCGCATGAAGTTCTGGGGCTCGGCGGCGCTGGCGACGGGCGTGTTCCTCACCTACCTCGTGCCGGAAACGCTGCTCTTCATCCCGCTCTTCAAGATGTTCGTCGAGGTGCACGAGCTGACCGGCATCGAGCTCGTCAACCACTGGTGGGTGCTGGTGCTGCTCTATCCGACGCTGACGGTGCCGTTCTGCACCTGGATCATGATCGGCTACTTCGCCAGCATCCCGAAGGAGCTCGACGAGGCCGCGGTGATGGACGGCGCGGGCTACGTGCAGATTTTGGTGCGCATTTTCGTCCCGGTGGCGCTGCCGGGGATCATCGCGGCAACGATCTTCGCCTTCACCGTCTCCTGGGCGCAGTTCCTCTATCCGCTGGCGTTCATCACCTCGGTCGACCAGCTCGTGCTGCCGGTGGGCATCATCACCACGCTGATCCGCGGCGACGTCTTCACCTGGGCGCAGATCATGACCGGGGCGCTGCTCGGCGCCGCGCCGCCGCTCATCATCTACGCCTTCCTGATGGACTACTACATCGCCGGCCTCACCGCCGGCGCGACGAAAGGCTAAGCATGGCCCAGGTAATGCTCCGCAAGCTGGTGAAGAAATACGACGACACCCTCGCGGTGCGCGGCATCGACCTCGACATCGCCGACAAGGAGTTCGTCGTGCTGGTCGGCCCGTCGGGCTGCGGCAAGAGCACGACGCTGCGCATGATCGCCGGGCTCGAGGAGGTGAGCGAGGGCGACGTGCTGATCGGCGGCGAGGACGTGGTCGACGTGCCGCCGAAGGACCGCGACATCGCCATGGTGTTCCAGAACTACGCGCTCTACCCGCACATGACGGTGTACGAGAACATGTCGTTCGGCCTGCGCTTGAAGCGCTTCGCGCGCGACGAGATCGAGCGGCGCGTGCAGAACGCGGCGCGCATCCTCGACATCACCGAGCTCCTCGAGAGGAAGCCCCGGCAGCTCTCCGGCGGCCAGCGCCAGCGCGTGGCGATGGGCCGCGCCATCGTGCGCGATCCGAAGGTGTTCCTGTTCGACGAGCCGCTCTCCAACCTCGACGCCCAGCTGCGCGTGCAGATGCGCACCGAGATCAAGAAAGTGCACCAGAAGGTGCGCACCACCACGATCTACGTCACCCACGACCAGGTCGAGGCCATGACCCTCGCCGACCGCGTCGTCGTGATGCACCACGGCCTGATCGAACAGGTCGGCACGCCGGCCGAGCTCTACCACAAGCCGGCAACCAGGTTCGTCGCCGGCTTCATCGGCTCGCCGGCGATGAACCTCCTGCCCTGCGCGCTCGAGGAGGCCTCCGGCGGCCTGCGCGCGCGGCTCTCGGACACCATCGCCTTCGCGCTGCCCGCGGAACGCGACGCGCGCTACCGGCCGCACGCCGGAAGACCCGGCCTGCTCTTCGGGCTGCGGCCCGAGCACATCACCGATCCGCGGCCGCCGCTGCGCCCGGCGCAGCGCTCCTTCGAGGTGCCGGTCGATGTCTGCGAGCCCCTGGGGATGGAGACGCTGCTGCACTTCACCGTCCAGGGCATCGACGTCTGCGCCCGCGTCGACCCCGCTGCCGGCGCCCCGGCGGGCAGCCGCGTGACGCTCGTCGCCGATCTCAACCACATGCATCTCATCGACGGCGAGAGCAAAAAGGTTCTCTAGGGCGCTTCGCGCCCTGAACCGCCGAGGCGGAACCTGCTGCGCGCCTCGTCTGCCACTTTAGTCACCAGCTTCGCAACGTCGATGCTCACGACGATGCCCCACTTGTCGCTGTTGCGAGTGGCGGCCACCGAATATTTATGGTCGTAGTGCAGCATCAGGCCGGGGCGCGCGCTCGAGATGCCGGCGCGGTCGCTGTAGGTGTGGATCAAGGACGCGCCGAGCGCCGTCCCCATGGCGCCGTCGTTCTTCCAGCTCCAGCGGTTGTAGCCGAGCCATTCGATGACGAGCGCCGGCTGGAAGCGATTGCCGGGTTGCGCGCCGCCGACGTGCTCCATGCCGATGCTCGGGTGCGCGAGGATCCATTGATGCGCCGGCACGTCGGCGAAGCCTTTGGCATCCCGGTTCGCCTTGCGGTAGAGCAGACCATTGACGCCGAGCTCCCACGGCAGCTGCAGGCGCGCGGTGTCGAAGTAGTGATGCCACTTGGCGTCGCGCACTCGCGCCGCGGCGAGCGCCTTGTAGTAGTCCGGCTTTGCGCTGAAGGCAAGAGAGCGCTCCACCAGCTTGGCGGCGCGGAACACGGCCTTGCCGGTCTCGAGCGCGTTGGCGCAGGCAGGAGTCGGCTGAGCGCAGTCGAGCTCGATCGCCGACACTTTGACGGCAGGCGCGGCGGGGAAGAGTTTCCGATTGCCATCCCATGCCCAGCCCCGCGCGTCGCGCTCGCCGAGCGGCAGCCGCGCGGCCATGGTCTTGCGCGCGACCTCGAGCTCGCTCGCCATTGCCGTCGCGAGCGGATCGCTCCCGGCGCCCGCGAGATACGCCGCCACTTCCGCGAGCGCCTGGTCGACGAGGTGGCCGATCTCGCCGAGCTGGTCTTCCGGCAGCTCCTTCTCGACGAGGCGCCGGACCGTTTTGCTGACCGGTGCGCGGTCGAGCGCGCCGCCGAGGCAGTCGCGCTGCGCGAGCAATTCCGCCATCTGCAGCGGCCGGGCGCGAAACGCGTTCTCGATCTTCGCGCAGGCGGGGTCGTCCTGGCCGAATGCCGCCCCGGCGGAAAACGCCAAGAAGAGGAGGGCGATGCGGCCTAGGTTTGTCATCGCATTCCCCTACGAAAAGAACCGGTGGAACATCCACAGGATCTTGTTCCAGTCCTCTTCCTCGTCCGACAGGCGGAACTTCTTCAGCTCCTCGATCTTCTTCTTCGCCTGGGCGAGCGGCGTCTTCTTGCGATGCTCCCTGATCGCCTGGTCCTCCTCGTCCTGCGAGATCACGGCGGAAAGCGGGATCAGGCTGCGAAAGAGCGGAATGTGGACGGCCGGATTTCGCAGGTAATGCCCGAGGTCGTGCACGATGGCGGGATCGCCGAGCGCCTCGATGTCGTCGATCTGGATGTCCTGGAACGATTCCTTCACCTCGCGCGTCGCCGCGTCGGGCCAGTTCGGCTGCGGCTTGAACTGCTTGGGTAGCGGGACCGGGTCCCAGGTATGCCGGACGTTGAGGAACCGGTTGCAGACGCCTTTGGTGAGCTTCACGTTCGGCTGCACCACCGACCGGTAGACGTCCCAGCTCGCGCCGTTTTCCGAGGATTCGAGCACGCGGCTGACGTTCGCCAGCATCGCCAGCGCCTGCAGCCGGAACTTCTCGGGCGGCAGGCTTTCGCCGGAGGCCGGATCGAACATCCAGACGAGGCTGTCGTGCGCCACCGAAGTGCCGAGCGAATGGGCGATCATCGACCAGGTCTCGGCGCCCTTCATGCCTTCCAGGATCTGCCGGCGGATGCTGGTGCGCACCGCTTCGGCAAGCTGCGGGATGAAGCGGTAGAAGAGCACATCGAGCACGTGCGTGCGCAGGAAATCGTTCTTGCCGGCGCTCTGCGCCCATTGCGTGGCCGTCGCCAGCGCCTGGGCGCCGCGCTCGCCGAGCGGCTTGAGCTTGCCGAGCACCGCGTCCGCCGCGGCCTTCCAGTCGGCGCGCATCTTGTCGAAGCGGTCGTTGTAGAGCAGCGGCTTCACTTCGAACTGCTGCTCGAACGGCAGGAACTGCGCGATCTCGTAGCGCTCGTACAGCTCCTTCAGCAGCTTGCTATAGACCGCGCCCCAGCCGTCCTTGAAGTCGCCCATGCCGTGGACGACGAAGACCACCTGCTTCGCCATGACGCCTCCCCTCGGCGAAAACTATAAGGCGTGGCGAACGAAAGCGATCAGTGCGCAGTGATATTCGGACGCGACGATAAGCGCGCCCCACAGGAAAGACCCGCATCACCATCTACGTGGACGACGCAGTCATTAAGCGCTTCAAGGCAAAGTCCGAGAAAACAGGAAAGGGCTATCAGACGCTGATGAACGAAGCCTTGAAGTCCTACCTTGGGCTGAGCGAGCAGCTAATCACTCCGGAGCTCGTGCGCAAGATCGTGCGTGAGGAACTTGCGGCAAATGGCTGAGCACTAGGATGGCGGTGTTGCCGACCTAAGACCGGCACATGGCGCTAAGTGATCTTGAGGAATCCGGCCGCATATCTGCAGTCGCGAGAGAGAGACCTTGTTCTAGCTCGCGGAAGCGATGCTTGAGGCCCGCCATAGCGGCTTCTCCTCGACGGCAGTGCGGATCCATTTTAGAGCGATCACCGGGCGCCGCGTGCCGCACAACATCGTGGCGGAGTGAACCGCCCGGCGATCGCCGCAGCGCTTACTTCTTCTCCTGCTTCTCCATCTTCCTGGCTTCCTTCGCCGCCTTCCGGTCGGCCTTGAGCTTCTCCTTGTCCATCTTCAGCTTCTCCTTGTCGGCCTTGACCGCGTCCTTGTCTTTGGCCTTGCGGTCGGCCTTGATCTTCTCCTTGTCCTGCTTGATCTGCGCGCGGTCGGCTTTGACCTTGTCCTTCGGGCTGGGGGCTTGGGCGAGCGCGGGGCCGGCAAGGGCTACGAGCGCGGCGAGCGCCAGGGCATGCAGTTTCATGTCATATCTCCTTTGGATGGGGATGGGGCTGCGCCTGCCTTAACGCACGGGGCTGCGCCCGGGATGACAGCGGCGACATGGCCCGTTTTTCCCATTAGAGTGCGCAGGCCATGACCCGCAGTGCAGCAATCGCGGCCGCCGAGAAGTACTTCGACAGCGGCGCCTTCCTCGCCGACCTCGGACGCCGCGTCGCGATCCCGACCGAGAGCCAGAACCCCGATCGACAACCCGAGCTCGTGGCCTATCTCGAGACCGAGATGTCCGAGAGCCTCGCCCGCCTGGGAATGACGAGCCGGATCTTCCCGAATCCGCGAGGCAAGGGCGGCCCGTTCCTCGTCGCCGAGCTGATCGAGGACCCGAAGCGCCCGACCGTGCTCCTCTACGGCCACGGCGACGTCATCCGCGGCCAGGAAGAGCAGTGGCGCGAGGGCCTGAGCCCATGGACGGTGAAGGTGGAAGGCGAGCGCATCTACGGCCGCGGCACCGCGGACAACAAGGGCCAGCACACCATCAACCTCGCCGCCATCGAGACGGTGCTGCGCACGCGCGGCAAGCTCGGCTTCAACCTGAAGGTGCTGATCGAGACCGGCGAGGAGATGGGCTCGCCCGGCCTCAAGGAATTCTGCGAGCAGAACAAGCAACTGCTCGCCGCCGACGCGCTCATCGCCTCCGACGGCCCGCGCCTGCAGCCCGGCCGCGCGACCATCTACCTCGGCACGCGCGGCGCGCTCAACTTCATCCTGAGCGTCGACCCCGGCAAAGGCGCCCACCACTCCGGCAACTGGGGCGGACTGCTCGCCAACCCGGGCATCATCCTCGCGCACGCCATCGCCTCGATCACCGACGCGCGCGGCTCGATCCGCATCCCCGAATGGCGCCCCGATACGCTCACGCCCTCGGTGCGCAAGGCGCTCGCCGACCTGGAAATTTCCGGGGGCGACGAAGGCCCGTCCATCGACACCGAGTGGGGCGAACCCGGCCTCACCCCGCCCGAGCGCGTCTTCGGTTGGTGCAGTTTCGAAGTGCTCGCCTTCGTCACCGGCAATCCCGACCGCCCGGTGAACGCGATCCCCGCGCGCGCGAGCGCGACGTGCCAGTTGCGCTACGTCGTCGGCATCGACCCGAACGACATCGTCCCAGCCCTGCGCCGCCACCTCGATCAGCACGGCTTTTCCGCAGTCAAGGTCGAGCCCGCGCGCGAAGCGATCTTCCACGCCACCCGCCTCGATCCCGAATCGCCCTGGGTCAAGTGGACCGCCGCCTCGATCGAGCGCACCACCGGCAAGAAGCCCGCGATCCTGCCGAACCTCGGCGGCTCACTGCCAAACGAAGTCTTCGCCGACATCCTCGGCCTGCCGACCGTGTGGATCCCCCACTCCTACGCAGCGTGTTCTCAGCACGCGCCGAACGAACATCTCCTCGCGCCCGTCGTTCGCGAGGCTCTGCGGATCATGGCGGGCGTGTATTGGGACCTGGGCGAGAAGTAGCGGTCAGGTCAGCGCAGTTCTAGCCGAAGCGCCTCGAGAGCGTCGGCCAAGGCGCTGACTCCGGCCTTTTGCACTTCTCGTCGCGACTCGGGGTTATTAATTAGCGTGGCCAGTTCCGTCACCGCCAACGCAGCGAGCGCGTCCCGCTTTGCGGTTGACAGGCGCATGA
>DASXRW010000278.1:0-2787 GCA_036506355.1 Burkholderiales bacterium | reverse complement strand
TGGTTGATCTCGCCCTTCTGCTCCTTCGACGGGTCGGCCCAGTAGTCGAGGCCGCGCTGCTTGATGCGGCCGAAGATCTGGTCGAACTCCTTCTCGCTCACGAGGAAGGCGTAGTGCTGCGATTCGGGCTGGTAGTCCGCGTCGCAGAAGTCGAGCGTCACGCCGTTCGCCAATTCCACGGTGAGGAAATACGAACCGAATGGTTTCGCCGGCGGCAGGCCGAACAGCTCGGTGAAGAACTTCGCCGACTTGCGCTTGTCGCGCACGTTGACGATGGTGTGGTTGAGCTTGATGGCCATGGCGCAATCATAGGTCTTCCTCAGCCCGTAAAATGCGCCCATGCCTCTCTACGACTACGCGCCGAGCTCAGGCCATTGCGAGCGCTGCCACGGCCGGTTCGAAGTGCACCAGCGCATCGCCGACGCCAAGCTCACGCGCTGCCCCACCTGCAACCAACCCTGCGAGCGCCTCATCAGCCCGGTCAAGGTCGGCGGCAAGTACTCCACCTCCGACAGCCGGGTGAAGGAGCTGGGCATGACCAAGTACAAGAAGGCCGGCGACGGCGTCTACGAGAAAACCACGGGCTCCGGCCCCAGGACCATCCGCCGCAAATAACGGGTCAGTGGTTGAAGATGTCCTCGGGCAGCAGCGCGCTCACCGTGACGTTCGGCACGTCGACGACGTTGCTGACTCTGAGATCGACCGCGACGCTGCAGAGCACGTAGGCCTGCTCGCGCGACCAGCCGCGCTCTTCCAGGAGCTCGATCATCTCGATCACGGCGTTGCGCGCGGCGAGGCTGATGTCGCAGTTCTCGTTCCTGCCCTCGGCGGTGATCGGCATGCCCATGGTGGCGATGAAGTTGCGCGGCACCGCCGACTCGGGCGGCGCAAAGAAACCCGGATGCGCGAAGCGCGGCCAGACGATCTTGTGGCGCGCGGCTTCGCCGCGATGGATGCGAAAGCGCACCACGGCGGTCGCGCCCATCTCGATCGCGGTGCCGCAGCACTCGGAGTCGCCCTGCGCGAAGTGGCCGTCGCCGACTGAGTAGAGCGCGCCGTCGACATTCACCGGGATGAGCAGGCGCGAGCCCTTGGTCAGTTGCTTGATGTCGGCATTGCCGCAGTTCTCCCGCGGCGGAATGGTGCGCAGCCCTTCGGCTGCCACCCTGCCCTTCGCCGGCACCGCGTTCTCGGCGTCCGGCGCCCACACTCGCCCGCCGCGCGCCTTGAGCTCCATCTCGCGCGCGGTCCACTTGTGCACCTGCTCGTGCGAAGGCGCCACGCCGGCCGTGCCCATGAAAGCGCCGTTCGGGATGCGCACGCCGGGCAGCTCGTGCGAGGTCGCGTACTCGGGCGTGATGTCCCAGTGCGTCACGAAGTGTTTATCAAACAGGTCCGGAAGGAATCCGCCGCCGGGAGCAAAGCGCGTCCAGCCGTAACGCTGCGGCACGATGTCCAGGTATTCGATCTCGAGGAGATCGCCGGGCTTCGCCCCCTTCACGTAAACCGGGCCGGTGAGCGGATGGGCGACGTTGCGTTCCAGCCGGACGAGATCGGCGGCCGTCGTGCGCGGCCCGATCTGCCCATCGTTCGCGTCGCGCGTCTCGAGCGCGACATCTTCGCCGGGCTCGACCTCCAGGATGGGCGCGATGTCCGGATGCCAGCGGTTATGGCCGGTATGCGGCTCGTCGCGCAGCCGCTTCGCGCGGTCGATCGCGATGCTCTTCGCCAGGCGCGGTCCCGCTCAGTCCGTGATGTGGATGTTCTTCTGGCGCGCGATCTCGGTCCACTTCGCGACCTCGTCGCGCACCTTCCTCACGAGCACGTCGGACGCGCCGCCCGCCGGGTCGAAGCCCATCTTGGCGAAGCTCTCCTTCGCCTGCGGCACCGCGAGCGCCGCGTTGAGCTTCGCGTTCATGAGATCGATCACCGCCTGCGGCGTCCTCGCCGGGGCGAACAGGCCGTACCAGGTGGTGAGCTCGAAGCCCGGCAGCGCGGCCTCGGAGACGGTGGGCGTGTCGCCGAACACGTGCCAGCGCTGCGCGCTGCCCACCGCGAGGAGCTTCACCTGGCCGGCGCGGATTGCCGGCAGCGCGGCGCTGCCGTCGAAGGTGTACTGCACGCGGCCCGCGATCAGATCCGCGAGCGCGGGCGCGCCGCCGCGATACGGCACGTGCTTAGCGTCGATCTTGGCGAGCGAGTTGAAGAGCTCCAGACCGAGATGATTGATGCTGCCGTTGCCGAAGGACGCGTAATTGAGCTCCCCGGGATGAGCGCGCGCGAGCGCGATCAGCTCCTTCGCCGACTGCGCCTTGACCGAAGGATGCGCGATCAGCAGGAAGGGCGACGTGCCGATGAGCCCGATCGGCGTGAAATCGCGGATCGGATCGTAGGGCAGCTTGCTGTACACCGCGGGGTTGGTGCCATGCGTGCTCGGCGTGCCGACGAAGAGCGTGTAGCCGTCGGGCGCCGCCTGCGCCGCGCGCGAGGTGCCAATGGTGCCGCCGGCGCCGCCGTAGTTCTCGACGAACACGGTCTGCCCGAGCTCCGTGCCCATGTGCTGCGCCACGACCCGCGCCGCGATGTCGGCGCCGCCGCCGACCGGGAAGGGCACGATCAGCTTGACCGGCTGCGCCGGATACTGCTGCGCATGCGCCGCGGGAATAAATGCGGCCGCTACCGCGAGCGCAGCGAAAAGGGCGCGGATCATTTGGCCTCCACCGCGTGCATCCGGTAGTTGGCCGACGCCTTGCCCGCCGAGGTCTGCACCACTCGCGCCGGCCGCAC
>DASXRW010000277.1:0-2219 GCA_036506355.1 Burkholderiales bacterium | reverse complement strand
CGAGCAGACGCTCGCGAAGAACCTGCGGCGCTTCGACAAGGGCGGCGAGCAGTTCTACGACCAGATCTCGGCGCTGCACAAGGCGGTGCGCGGCTCGGATGCCGATGCGTCGCTCTACTGGATGGTGCGCATGCTCGACGGTGGCGCCGATCCGCTTTATGTCGGCAGGCGCGTGGTGCGCATGGCGATAGAGGACATCGGGCTCGCCGATCCGCAGGGACTGCGCGTGGCGCTCGACGCCTGCGAAACCTACGAGCGACTCGGCAGCCCGGAAGGCGAGCTCGCGCTCGCCGAAGCGGTGCTCTATCTCGCGGTGGCGCCCAAATCGAATGCCGTTTACGAGGCCTATAATGCGGCGCGCGATTTCATCACCAAGGACGGCACGCGCCCCGTGCCGCTGCACATCCGGAACGCGCCGACTCCGCTCATGAAGAATCTCGGCTACGGCAAGGACTACCGCTACGCGCACGAGGAGGAGGGTGCCTACGCCGCGGGGGAGAAGTACTTTCCTGAAGGCATGCCCGCCGTCGAGTGGTACAAGCCCACCGCGCGCGGGCGCGAGGCCAAGATCCGCGAGCGCATGGCCGAGCTGCGGCGCCTCGACGCCGAGGCGGGCAAGAAAAAATGATCGACATCCAGCTCCTGCGCAAAGACCCGGCCGAGGTCGCGCGACGCCTCGCCGTGCGCGGCGCCGCCGCCTTCGACGTGGAGCAATTCCAGGGCTTCGAGAGCGCGCGCAAGAACCTGCAGACCGCGGTCGAGCAGGCGCAGGCCTCGCGCAACCGCATCGCCAAGGACATCGGCCAGGCGAAAGCCAAGGGGCACGACGTGACGCCGCTGCTCGTCCAGGGCGAGAAGCTCAAGGCGCTGCTCGAGGAATCGGAGCAGCAGCTCGCGAAGCTGCAGAGCGCGCTCCAGGATTTCCTGGCGCGCATCCCGAACATCCCGCATGAGTCGGTGCCGGTCGGCGAAGGCCCCGAGCAGAACCGCGAGGAGCGGCGTTGGGGCGCCCCGCCTGAGTTTGCCTTTAAACCGAAAGACCATGTCGATATCGGCGAAGCCCTCGGCGGCCTGGACTTCGCCACCGCCGCCAAGCTTGCCGGCAGCCGCTTCGTGGTGATGCGCGGCGCGGTGGCGCGGCTGCACCGCGCGATCGCGCAGTTCATGCTCGATGTGCACACCCGCGAGCACGGCTACACGGAGACCTATGCGCCGTACATGGTGAGCGCGGCATGCGCGGACGGCGTCTCGAGCTTCGCCAAGTTCAAGGGCGACCTCTTCAAGCTGGAGGAGCGCGACCTCTACCTCATCCCGACGGCCGAGTACCCGGTGACCAATTACGTGCGCGAGGAGATCCTGCCGCTCGAGCGGCTGCCCGTAAAGTACGTGTGCCATTCGCCGTGCTTTCGTTCCGAGGCGGGCTCGGCGGGCAAGGACGCGCGCGGCATGATCCGCAACCATCAGTTCGACAAGGTGGAGCTGGTGCAGATCGTGCACCCGGAGAAGTCCTACGCGGCGCACGACGAGCTGACCTCGCACGCGGAGGCGATCCTGCGCAAGCTCGAGCTGCCCTACCGTGTCGTCACGCTTTCGACTGGCGACATGGGCTTCGCGGCCGCGAAGACCTATGACCTGGAAGTGTGGCTGCCCGGGCAGAACGCCTATCGCGAAATTTCCTCGTGCTCCAACTTCGAGGCGTTTCAGGCGCGGCGCATGCAGGCGCGCTTTCGCAACGAGAAAGGCAAGACCGAGCACGTGCATACGCTGAACGGCTCGGGCCTCGCCGTCGGGCGCACGCTGGTTGCGATCCTCGAGAACTTTCAGCAGGCGGACGGGTCCGTCAGCATTCCTGCGGCGCTGCGCAGCCATATGGGCGGACAGGAGCGCATCTCGCCCTGATAAAATTCGCGGCTCGTTTCGACCGCGGAGAGATGGCAGAGTGGTCGAATGCGGCAGACTCGAAATCTGTTGTACCCATCGGGTACCGGGGGTTCGAATCCCTCTCTCTCCGCCACCTCTCCTAGATGAGCGCCCAGCCCTTGCAGGTGCAGTTCGATCCGTCGTCCGCGCGTTTCGGTGCTTCGCGCTCGCAGAAACGGCTCGAAGACGAGCGGCTTCTCAACGGCCAAGGCCGCTATAGCGACGACCTCGACTTTCCCGGGCAGTGCTGGCTCGTCATCGTGCGCACGCCGCATGCGCACGCGAAGCTCGGCCCTATT
>DASXRW010000276.1:0-7158 GCA_036506355.1 Burkholderiales bacterium | reverse complement strand
ACCGACTGGGAGGGCGCCCACGGCGTCTACCTCACCGATGGCGTGATGAACATCGCGCTCCTGCACTACCGGAAGGAGGAGTACGCCGGAAAGAAGGGACGCGACTTCGTCGGCGTGCATCACTTCGGCTTCATCGTCGAGAACGTCGCCGCGGCGCGGCAGGCGATCGAAGCCGCGGGCGGCGTGCACTGGATGGGCGAGCCGGCGCAAGGCGCCGGATTCTACGAAGTGAAGTACCACGACCCCGACGGCGTCGCCTTCGACATCACCGCCAACGGCTGGGTCGGCGCCGCAAAAACCTGACGGTTCCTAAATCGGGGGCGCCCGAGTTGCGTCAATCCTCTCTGCCCGCGTAAGCGCCGGCGCTCTGCGGGAACATCGACTTCACGATCTTGAAGCGCGAGATGTCGGCGGTCGCGTCCATGTGCAGGAAGATCGACGCGTCGCGGAAGAGCTTCTCGATGCCGAAGTCGAGCATCGCGCCGTTGCCGCCGTGCAGCTCCATCGCGTGCTGCGCCACTTTCATGATTTCTTCGGACGCAAACACCTTGGCCATGTTGCACAGCGTGTCCGCATCGGGCGCGCTTTCGTCCACGGCGCGTGCCGCTTCGCGCACCAGCGCGCGCACCGCGGCGAGGCGCGTCGCCATGTCCGCGAGCCGCAGCGCGACTGCCTGGTGCTTGATGAGAATCCGGCCGCCCTGCACGTAGTGCTGCACATAGTCCGCGGTGCGCTCGTACGCGGCCATGCCGACGCCGAGGTTCTTCGCCGCCTGGATGATCTTGCCCGGCCGGAAATAGATGCCCGCCTTGCCGAGCGCGTCGCCTTCGACCAGCAGATGATCCTTCGGCACGCGCAGGTCCTCGAATACCAGCTCGCCGTTGTTCATGAAGCGGCAGCCGATCGTCTCGTTGCAGCGCGCGATGGTCAGGCCTTTCGTCTCCCGGGGCACGAGGAAGCTCGAAGTGCCCTGCATCATCCCGACCTTCGGGTTGGTATTCGCGTAGACCACGAATAGGCTGGCGTCGTAGCCGTTCGAGATGAACTGCTTGCGCCCGTTGATGACCCAGTGCTCGGCGTCCGCCACGGCCTTGGTGTGCATCGCCGCCTCGGGCACGTTGTACGGCAGCCAGCGATCGGACGCGCCGCGCGGCTCGGTGAGGCAATGCGCGAGCAGGAACGACGGTTCTTTCACGAGGCGCGGGAACCAGCGGTCCTGCAGATGTTTGGGCGCGAACTTGCGCAGCAGCACGGAGACTTTCCAGTTCTGCACCAGCTTGTCGGCGAGGCCCGAGTCGCCGCGCGCGATCTCCTCGGCGATGATGGCGAAGCTGCGCACCTCGCTCGCCGCATCGAGCTGGAGGCCGCCGTACTCCTCCGGCACGGCGAGCGTGCGGATGCCGATGCGATCGGCCTGCTCGAGGATCTCGGCCGGCAGGCGCGCGTCCGGGTCCATCAGCCATTCGCGCTGCCAGTTGTTGCGGATGAACGGCGTGACAAAGTCGTCGACGAACGCGCGGCAGCTACTGCGCATCAGCTTCTGCTCCTCCGAGAGCCCGCGCTCGAGCATGTCCGCCACGCAGGGATTCTAAATCGGGCGCCGACCCGGGCTCATTCTTTGCCTCTGTTGATGCATGTCACCGCTTCCCCTGCTCGTCAACCTGCGCTCCGGCGGCGGCTTCAGCGATGACGACGCGAAACGCCTGATCGAGCTCTTCCGCAAGGCGGGCGTTGAGCCTCAGCTCCATGCCGCTCGCTCGCACGGCGACATGCTCGGCATGGCCCGGCGACTGGTTGAAGAGCGTGCCCCGCTGATCATCGCAGCCGGCGGCGACGGCACGGTGAACGCCCTCGCTTCGGTGCTCGCCGGAAGCGATACCGCGCTCGGCGTGCTGCCGCTCGGTACGCTCAATCACTTCGCCCGCGATCTGGGCATCCCGCTCGGGCTCGACGCCGCCGTCGAAGCGTTGGTGAAGGGAAAGCGCAAGTCAGTGGACCTCGGCGAGGTCAACGGCCGCGTGTTCGTCAACAACTCGAGCATCGGTCTTTATCCGGCGATGGTGCACCGGCGCGAGAAGCAGCGCCGCCGGCTTGGCCGCGGCAAGTGGCACGCGATGCTGTGGGCGATGCACACCGTGCTGCGCGGTCACCCGTTCCTCGAGCTCGCGCTCGAGCTCGACGGCGTCACGCAGCGGCGGCGCACGCCGTTCGTGTTCGTCGGCAACAACGTCTACCAGATGGAGGGCTTCTATATCGGGCTGCGCGAGCGCCTCGACTGCGGCGTGCTGAGCGTCTACGTCACGCAGCGCCATCGGCGCGTGCGCCTGATGCTGCTCGCGCTGCGCGCCTTGTTCGGCCGCCTGCACCAGGCGAGCGACTTCGAGGCGCGCACCACGCGGAAGCTGCGCATCGAGAGCCGCCACACGCGCCTGCTGGTGGCGACCGACGGCGAGGTCGCGGCGCTCGACATGCCCCTCGAGTACCGCATCCGTCCCGGCGCGCTGCGGGTGATCGCGCCATGAGAGTCGTGGTCCACCTCTCGGACCTGCATTTCGGACGCGTCGATCATGCGCTGCTCGCGCCGCTCGCGCGGCGCGTGCGCGCCGTGCAGCCGCATCTGGTGGTGGTGTCGGGCGATCTGACCCAGCGCGCGAAATCGGCGGAGTTCCGCGATGCGCGCCGCTTTCTCGATACGCTCCCGGGCACGCTGCTCGTCGTGCCGGGGAACCACGACGTGCCGTTCTATAACCTGTTCCAGCGTTTCTTCCAGCCGCTCGCCAAGTACCGGCGCTACATCTCGCAGGAGCCCGAGCCGGTGTTCGTCGACGATGAGCTCGCGGTCGTCGGGATGAATTCGGCGCGCTCGGCGGCGTTCAAGGGCGGGCGCATCAACGCGCTGCAGATCGAGCGCGTGCGCGAGCGGCTCTGCCGGCTGGACGATCGCATTACCAAGATCGTGGTGACCCACCATCCATTCGATCTCGTCGGCCGTGCGCGCCAGGCGATGGCGATGTTCGCGAGTTGCGGCGCCGACCTCTTGCTGGCGGGTCACCTGCACGCAAGCCATACCGGCGGCACCACGGCGCTGGTGGTCCAGGCCGGCACCGCGACCTCGCTGCGCGGCCGGGGCGAGGCGAACTCGTTCAACGTGCTCCACATCGAGCGGCCGCAGGTGCGCATCGAGCGCTACGGCTGGAGCGGCGCCGATTTCATGGTCTGCGCTAGCGAGGCGTTCACCCGCACCCCGGGGGGCTGGCAGCGCGCTTGACAGGCCGGCGTTATTTCCATTATTCTGGAAATATGGAAATGACGCAGATCGTCGACGCGCTCGCCGCCCTCGCCCAGGAGACGCGCCTCAAGGCGTACCGGCTGCTGGTCGAGGCCGGGCCCGAAGGGCTGGCGGCGGGACGCATCGGCGAAGAACTCGAACTGCCACCGGCCACGCTCTCGTTTCATCTCGCGCACCTCGCCCGCACCGGCCTGGTACGCAGCCGGCAGGACGGCCGCTTCGTGATCTACAGCGCGGACTTCCAGAACATGACCCAGTTGGTCGGCTACCTCACGGAGAACTGCTGCGGTGGCCGCGCCTGTGCACCCTCCTCAACCCGGAAAGGACGAGACCATGAAGCGCTTCCACGTGCACGTCGCCGTGCATGACCTCGAGCAAAGCATCCGCTTCTATTCGACGCTGTTCGGCACGCCGCCGGCGGTGAAGAAAGACGACTATGCGAAGTGGATGCTGGACGATCCACGCATCAACTTCGCCATCTCCAACCGCTCGAGCAAAACCGGCGTCGATCATCTCGGCTTGCAAGCGGAGAACAGCCAGGAGCTGGAGGACATCGGCTCGCGCCTGAGCCAGGCAGACGTGAGCGTCACCGCGCAGAAAGGCGCCTCGTGCTGCTACGCGAAGAGCGACAAGTACTGGACGATCGACCCGCAAGGCGTGGCCTGGGAGTCGTTCCATACGCTCGAGTCGGCGCCGTTATACGGTGAAGATGGGCGTGGCCGGGCTGAAAAGCCAAAGGGCGGATGCTGCAGCCCGAAGGCGGACCAAGCGGCGGAGACGGCCGCTTCCTGCTGCTGAGCTCAGCGGATGGCCAAGCAGCCGTTGAATGTTCTTTTTCTCTGCACCGGCAACTCGGCGAGGTCGATTCTCGCCGAGGCCTTCCTGAACTGCGCCGGCCGCGGGCAATTTCGCGGCTACAGCGCTGGCAGTCGCCCGGCGGGCAAGGTGAATCCATTCGCCCTCGAACTGCTGGAAAACAACCGGATAAGCACCGCCGGCTTGCGTTCGAAGAATTGGGACGAGTTCGCGGAGCCGGGCGCGCCGCGAATGGACTTTGTCTTTACGGTTTGCGATTCCGCCGCCGGAGAGACCTGCCCCGTTTGGCCCGGACAGCCCATCACGGCCCATTGGGGCGTGCCCGACCCTGCCGCGGTGCAGGGAACCGACGAGCAAAAGCGCAAAGCCTTCCTCGACGCGTTCACGCAGTTATCTACGCGCATCCGACTGTTTCTTAACCTGCCCTTCCAAAAGCTGGAGCAGGCTGCTCTGCGACGAAAGCTCGACGCGATCGGCAGGACATGAGCGCCCCTGCGGCCGCGCTCGGCGGAGCGAAGCCCGCGATTGGTTTTTTCGAGCGCTGGCTGACGCTCTGGGTATTTCTCTGCATCGTGGCTGGGATTGCGCTCGGCGAGCTCGCGCCGGCGCCTATCCAGGCGCTCGGCCGGCTCGAACTCGCGCGGGTCAACATCCCGGTGGGCCTGCTCATCTGGCTGATGATCATCCCGATGCTGATGAGGATCGACTTTCGCGCGCTGCACGAAGTGAGGCGGCACTGGCGCGCAATGGCGGTGACGCTCGGCGTCAACTGGGCGGTGAAGCCGTTTTCGATGGCGCTGCTCGGCTGGATCTTCATCCGCCATCTTTTCTCGCCGTGGCTGCCCGCGGCGCAGCTCGATAGCTACGTCGCGGGCCTCATCCTGCTCGCGGCCGCGCCGTGCACGGCGATGGTGTTCGTGTGGAGCCAGCTCACCAAGGGCGATCCCTACTTCACGCTAAGCCAGGTCGCGCTGAACGACACGATCATGATCTTCGCCTTCGCGCCCATCGTCGGCTTGCTGCTCGGCCTATCATCGATCGCGGTGCCTTGGGACACGTTGTTGACGTCGGTCGTGCTTTACATCGTCGTGCCGGTGCTGCTGGCACAGGCATGGCGCAGTCTCCTGATGCGCGGCGGCGAAGTCCGATTGCGCGCGGCGCTTGCGCGGCTGCAGCCTTATTCGATCGTCGCGCTGCTCGCGACGATCGTGCTGCTGTTCGCGTTCCAGGGCCGGCAGATCCTGACGCAGCCGCTGATCATCGCGCTGCTCGCCGTGCCGATCGTGATCCAGGTCTATTTCAATTCCGCGCTCGCCTACTGGCTCAACCGCCGGCTGCGCGTGGCGCACAGCGTCGCCTGCCCCTCCGCGCTCATCGGCGCGAGCAATTTCTTCGAGCTCGCCGTGGCGAGCGCCATCACGCTCTTCGGCTTCGATTCCGGCGCGGCTCTCGCAACGGTGGTCGGCGTGCTGGTCGAAGTGCCGGTGATGCTCTCGGTAGTCCAGATCGTGAACCGGACGCGCGGCTGGTACGGCACCGTCTAGCGAGCGGCTTTAAGCGAACCGCCGGCGCCCGGCGTTGTCCATTGCGGATGGCACGCACCGATTTCCCGCGGGAATGGCAGGACTGGGTGGCGCACAACGTGCAGCGCGGCTGCTCCACCACCGATATTTTCAACACGCTGCTGCGCGAGGGCTTCGCCCCGGAAGTCGCCGAGCGGGCGCTCAACATCCGCCGCGTCGCGCTGCAGCGCTTTCCCTCCGAGCGCCTCGAGCTCTACACCGCCGCGGGCTTCCTGCAGCCGCAGGAATGCGAGGAGCTGATCGAGATCATCAAGGATCGGCTGCGCCCCTCGACCATCAGCCACGACGGCACGGCCGACGCGTCGTTCCGCACCAGCCGCACCTGCGATCTCGTCGGCGGGGAGCCGGCGGTGCGCGCGCTCGACGAGAGGATCTGCGGCGCGATGGGCATCGATCCCCGCATGTCCGAGCCGAGCCAGGGCCAGTACTACGAGATCACGCAGCAATTCAAGCCGCACACCGACTACTTCGAGCCCTACGAGCTCGCGCGGCATTCCACGCCGACGCTGGGGCAGCGTACGTGGACGTTCATGGTTTACCTCAACGACGTCGAGGAAGGCGGCGAAACCGCGTTCGTCAACGTCGGCCTCGCGATCCCGCCGAAAGCCGGCACGGCGGTGCTCTGGAACAACCTGCGCGCCGACGGCACGCCGAACTACGACACCCTGCACCACGGCATGCCGGTGAAGGCCGGCTACAAGGCGATCATCACCAAGTGGTTCAGGCGGCCGCGCTAGCGCATTCCGCTTTCACCATGCCGTGGATGATTTCCGCAAGGCGCAACGTTGCAGGCCCGGCGTTCTCGCGATCGGCGTACACGAGGTAGAGCTGCCCGACGCGCTCCGCGCCTTCGCGCAGCGGCAGCAGCTTGAGCTTGCCGGCCTGCAGCTCGCCGCGGATGCGCTCTTCGGGATACCAGCCGAAGCCGAAGCCCATGCTGGCGGCGAAGATCGCCGTCGACATGTGGCTCACCGTCCAGCGCTGCGCGGCTTCGACCATGGTCTTGGTCGCGCGCAGCGCGTCGGTCTCGCGCACCACGAGCTGCCGGTGCGCGCGTAGGTCGCGCATCGTCAGCGGCCGGCCGAGCTTGTGCAGCGGATGCTCCGGATGCGCGACCAGGATCATGCGCAGCGGCATCAGAGCCGCGCCGGTGAAGCCCTGCGGTATCTGTGCGGTGATCGCCAGATCGGCTCGGCCGGCGAGCAGCGCCTCGTTGGTGCCGGCGATCACCGATTCAATGTATTCGATGCGCGTGTGCGGGCTCTCCGCGTTCAGCTTGTCGAAGCACTTGAGCAAGAGCCAGGCGGGAAAAATCATCTCGGCAGCGATGCGGATCTCGGCCTCCCAGCCCGCGGAGGCGCTCTTTGCCGCCTTCTCGATGCCGGCTGCCTCGTCGAGCAGCACGCGGGCGCGCCGGTAGAGCAGCTGTCCGGCCGGCGTCAGCGCGGCCTTGCGCCCCTTGATCTCGAA
>DASXRW010000275.1:0-2275 GCA_036506355.1 Burkholderiales bacterium | reverse complement strand
GCCGGCGTACGGCGGCGTGGTCGACGGCTGCCCGCCGGGCATGGAGCTCGCCGCGCCCGACATCCAGAAGGAACTGGACCGGCGCAAGCCGGGGAGTTCCAGGCATGTGACGCAGCGGCGCGAGTCCGACGCGATCGAGCTGCTCTCCGGCATCTTTGAGGGCCGCACCACCGGCACGGCGATCGGCTTTCTCATCCGCAACGAAGATCAGCGCTCGAAGGACTACTCGGCGATCGCCGAGAAATTCAGACCTGGGCATGCCGATTACACCTATCTGCAAAAGTACGGCGTGCGCGATGCACGCGGCGGCGGCCGCGCCTCGGCGCGCGAGACCGTGATCCGCGTGGCCGCCGGAGCGATCGCGAAGAAATGGCTGCGCGAGCGCTATGGCGTGCAGATCCGCGGCTGTCTCGCGCAGCTGGGGCGCACCGCGATCCCCTTCCAGTCGTGGGACGCCGTCGACCAGAATCCATTCTTCGCGCCCAATTCCGGCATGGTCGCGCAGCTCGAAAAGCAGATGGACGAGCTGCGCGACTCAGGCGATTCCTGCGGCGCGCGCGTCAACGTCGTCGCGAGCGGCGTGCCGGTCGGATGGGGCGAGCCGGTCTACGGCAGGCTCGACGCCGATATCGCCGCGGCGATGATGGGGATCAACGCGGTGAAAGGCGTCGAGATCGGCGCGGGCTTCGGCGCCATCGTGCAGAAGGGCAGCGAGCACGGCGACGAGATGACGCCGCAGGGCTTCGTCTCGAACAACAACGGCGGCGTGCTCGGCGGCATCTCGACCGGGCAGGAGGTCACCGTGTCGATCGCGCTCAAGCCCACGTCCAGCATCCGGCTGCCCCGGCGCACCATCGACCGACACGGGAAGGCCGCGACCATCGAGACCACGGGGCGCCATGACCCCTGTGTGGGCATTCGCGCGACGCCGATCGCGGAAGCCATGCTCGCGTGCGTGCTGATGGATCACGCGCTGCGCCATCGCGCGCAATGCGGCGATGTCACGCCGCCGGTGAAGTTAGGTAGAAAAGCCTAGCTAAATCAATTAAAGTATGGGTACAAAACCCCCAAGAGAGAAGAACATGAGCAACAAGGGCCAGTTGCTACAAGACCCGTTTTTGAACACGCTGCGCAAGGAACACGTCCCGGTTTCGATCTATCTGGTGAACGGCATCAAGCTGCAGGGCCAGATCGAATCCTTCGATCAATACGTCGTCCTGCTGCGCAACTCGGTGACGCAGATGGTCTACAAGCACGCCATCTCCACCGTGGTGCCCTCGCGCCCGATCAATCTCGGAGCGGAGAAGGAAGCGGAGTAGTTTGCCCGCAAGGAAGTCTGAAGCCCTCGCCAACGCCGCCGATCCGCGCGCGGCGCTCATCGTCTGTCTCGACTTCGGCGAGGACGGCTACGACGAAAGCGTAGAAGAGGTCCAGCGGCTGGTGGAAAGCGCGGGCGTGCCGCGGCACGCCGTGGTGCGCGGCAGGCGCAGCCGGCCGGATGCCAAGTTCTACGCCGGCACCGGCAAGGTCGAGGAGATCGCGCGCCTCGCCGCCGAGCTGAATCCCGCGACCATCGTGTTCAACCACGCGCTTTCGCCGGCGCAGCAGCGCAACCTGGAAAAGGAGCTCCAGCGCGTGGTGCTCGACCGCACCGACCTCATCCTGCAGATCTTCGCGCAGCGCGCGCAGACCACGGAAGGCAAGCTGCAGGTGGAGCTCGCGCAGCTCGAGCGCCTGTCGACGCGTCTGGTGCGCGGCTGGACGCACCTCGAGCGCCAGCGCGGCGGCCTCGGCAAGACCGGCGGCCCGGGCGAGAAGCAGATCGAGCTCGACCGGCGCTACATCGACAAGCGCGTGCGCGTGCTGAAGGACAAGCTCGAGGGCCTGCGCGAGCGAAGAGGGGTGCAGCGCCGTGCGCGCGCGCGCGGCGACGTGCTCTCGGTGTCGATCGTGGGCTACACCAACGCCGGCAAGTCGACGCTCTTCAACGCGCTCGCGCGCGCCAAGGCCTACGAGGCCGACCAGCTGTTCGCCACGCTCGACACCACTTCGCGGCGCGTCTGGCTTCCTGAAGTGGCCGCCTCGGCGGGTACTGCGGCCGGCAATGTGGTCCTGTCCGATACGGTCGGCTTCATCCGCGACCTGCCGCACGGGCTGGTGGCCGCCTTTCGCGCCACCCTGGAAGAGACGGTGCGCGCCGACCTCCTGCTGCACGTGGTGGACGCGGCGTCGCCGGCGCGCGATGCGCAGCAAGCCGAAGTCGACAAAGTGCTCG
>DASXRW010000274.1:0-6557 GCA_036506355.1 Burkholderiales bacterium | reverse complement strand
TCGCGGATCGATTCCGAATCGTGCCCGCCGCGGCGCACCGCTTCCGCCACCAGCAGGATCGCGTCGTAGGCGTGCGCGTTGATGTGCGTGGGCACCTTGTCGGCGCCGTACTTGGCTTTGAACGCCTTCACGAAGTCCTGCACGACCTTGCGCTTCTCGGTCGGGTCGAACTGCACGATGCGCACATAGCCTTGCGAGGCCTCGCCGGCCTTCTGGTCGTAGCCGTACGGCAGCCAGATCGAGCCCATCTGCACCGCGTTGCCGCCGCCGCCTTTCACCACCTTCGCCTGCGCGAGCGCCTGCGACAGGCGCACCTGCTGGCCTTCGAGCGCGAAGGTGGGCAGCACGTCGACTTTGCCGAGCGAGGCGATGCGCGTCGCGATCGCGGTGAAGTCGTTGACGTCGCGCCCGAAGTCGATGGTGGCGAGCACCTTGCCGCCCATCGCCTCGAAGGGCTTCTTGAAGCCCTCGGCGTTGTCGTTGCCCGCATTGGTCTTCTCATGCAGGACAACCGCGGTGCGCGCCTTGAGCGTGTTGTAGGCCACCTTCGCGAGCGGCAGGCTCTGCTGCTCGGCATTCGGGAAGATGCGGAAGGTGTATTTGTAGCCCGATTCGGTGAGCTTCATCGTCACCGAGCCCACGTTCAGCTGCACCACCTTCGCCTCGTTGAGGATCGGCGCGATCGCGAGCGACGCATCCGAGCACTCCTCGCCGATCACGACGTGCGGCTTGAACTGGTCGAGGATGCGCTTCGCGGTGTTGGTGGCCTGCAGCGGGCTGCACGCCGAGTCCTCGTACTGCACCTGCAGCTTGTAGCCGTTCACGCCGTTCTTGAATTGCTCGAGCGCGAGCTCGATGCCTTCCTTGTCCATCACGCCGAAATACGAGCCCGGGCCCGAGATCGGCATCAGCACGCCGATGCGCACGACGCGGTCCTGCGCAAATGCACCGAATGCAATGACGGCCGCGAGCGCGGCGATTGCGGTTCTGAGTAACGGCTTCATGGATTCCCCCTCCTCAGGAGATGCGGCCACTGTACAAAACAGCCACCCTTCCCACAAGGCTCCGTTTGAATCTCGGCTAAGATTCCCAGCTTCAGCAATGAGCTACCTCGTCGGCATCGACATCGGCGGCACCTTCACCGACTGCGCGATCGTCGACCGCGCGGGCAAGCTCCTCACCACCAAGGTGCCCTCGACGCCGCCCGATTTCGCGCGCGGCATGATGGATGCGCTCGGCGCCGGCGCCGATGCGCTCGGCATCTCGCTCGACGCGTTCTGCCGCGACATCGCTTTCCTCTCGCACGGCACCACGGTCGGCACCAACACCATCATCCAGAAGCGCGGCGCCAAGGTCGGCCTGATCACCACCAAGGGACACGAGGACGCGATCCACATCATGCGCGGCTCGCGCGGCTACGGCGGCCGCGACATCCGCAAGGTGGTGCACTTCCCCGAGACCTCGAAGCCCGTGCCGATCGTGCCGAAGCGCCTGATCCGCGGCGTGTCGGAGCGCGTCGATTGCTTCGGCGAGATCGTGGTGCAGCTCAACGAGCGCGAGGCCGAAGCGGCCATCAAAGAGCTGCTCGCGCAAGGCGTGGCAGCGATCGCGATCTGCTTCCTGTGGTCGTTCCGCAACCCGGCGCACGAGAACAAGGTGAAGGCGATGGTGCAGCGTCTCGCCCCGGAGGTCTTCGTCAGCACCTCGGTGGACATCGCGCCGAAGTGGGGCGAGTACGAGCGCGTCACCGCCACGGCGCTGAACGCCTATCTCGGCCCGGTGATGGGCGGCTACCTGGGAACGCTGGATTCGAGTTTGAAAAAGCTGGGCTACGGGCACGGCCTGCAGATCACGCAATGCGGCGGCGGCACGGTGCCGGTGGCGCGCGCTGGCGAAGCACCATTACTAACGCTCGACTCAGGCCCGGTGTCCGGCGTGACGGCGTCCATGTTCCTCGGCGCCGCGATGGGCGAGAAGAACGTCATCACCACCGACATGGGCGGCACCTCGTTCGACGTCTCGATCATCCAGGGGGGCAAGCCCGCCTACTCCTTCATCAGCAATACCGATCAATACGAGTATTTCCTGCCGAAAGTCGATCTGCAGGCCATCGGCGCCGGCGGCGGCAGCCTGGTGCGCGTGCAACCCGAAAAGCGCACGATGACCGTCGGCCCCGACAGCGCCGGCGCCTTTCCGGGCCCGGTCTGCTATGGCCGCGGCGGCACCGTGCCGACGGTGACCGATGCGCAGCTCGTCCTCGGCTATCTCGATCCGGACAACTTCGCCGGCGGCAGGATGGTTTTGAACAAGCAAGCTGCAGTGGAAGCAATCGCGGCCCTCGGCGCCCAGATCGGCATGAGCGCGATCGAGTGCGCGGCGGGCGTGTGCCGCATCGTCGAGCTGCAGATGGCCGACATCATCCGCAAGGTGACCGTCGAGAAAGGCTTCGATCCGCGCGATTTCGTGCTCTTTGCTTTTGGCGGCGCGGGGCCTGCCCACGCCGGCGTCTTCGCTCGCGAGCTCGGCGTGCGCAAGGTCATCGTGCCGCAGCGCAAGGCGGCGTCCACCTGGTGCGCCTTCGGCGCCGCCGCGGCAGACGTGCTGCACATCTTCGAGCACACCGAGATCATGGCCACGCCGGTGCCGGCGAAGCGCATCAACGAGCAACTCGACGCACTGGAGAAACGCGCTGCCCAGTTGATGAAGAGCGAGGGAATAGAGGCAAAGCGCCACCGCTTCGAGTTCTCGCTCGACGTGCGGCACAAAGGGCAGATCAACGAGGTCGAGATCACGCTTCCCTGGACTCGTCTGCCGAACGACTACGAGGCACAGCTCCGCCAGTCGTTCGTGCGCCGGTATGAACAGCTCTACGGACGCGGCTCTGCGCTCGCCGGCGCGCAGCTCGAACTCGTCGTCGCCCGGCTGCGCGCGAAAGCGCTCACGCCGCAGCCCAAATTGGTAAAAGCAAAGAAGAGCTCGGCGCGCATCCCCAAAGAGGCAGTACGCAAGAAGCGCGACATCTACTGGCCCGACCTTGGCAAGCGCCGCGCCACGCCGGTCTACGACGGCGAACTCTTGCTCAGCGGTAACAAAATCCCCGGGCCGGCCATCGTCGAGACGGCCGATACGACGGTGGTGGTGCAGCCGGGAACGAGGCTGCGTGTGGACGAGCTGGGCAATTTCGAAATGAGCTTCTAAGGGAGGCGCATGGATCTGTGCACCGTTGAGACGGGATTGCTGAAAAAAAAGCCCTGCGGCGAGCAGGCCGTTACGAAGTGCGGCAACTGCGAGCAGCCGCTCTGCAAGCGCCATGCGGTGCCGCAGGCGAGCGCCGGGCAAAGAAAGCCGGGCGGTTTCCTGTGCCCGGAGTGCGCCAAAGCATGGAAGGCACAGGAAAAGGCCATGGGGCCGATCGGCGAGAGCAGTGGTGCCGCCTCCCCGGCGCCGGCGGCGAAGAAACCGGCCGAGCAAACCAAGGCTCCCGCCGCCGCCAAGGCCGCGCCGGCCGAAAAGAAGACCGAGCCACCCCCCATCGAGCACAGCGGCCCGCTCGAATTCACGCCGGAGCCGAAAAAGCCGGACGACAAGAAATAGGGACGGACCCCATTTTTCTCAACTGCAACCCCCCGCCCGCTTCGCTCGCTTCCCCCCTTGACAGGGGGGCGGCAAACCGATGAACGCACCGCTGAAAAAGCTCTCCGAGCTCGCGGGCGTGGCTTTCGACGGCGTGCGCAGCGGCTATGTGCCGCCGGCGAAGCTGCGCATCTCGCCCAAGCTCGCGCTCCATCGCAAGGCCAAGAAGGAAATCGACCCCGTGACCTTCGAGGTCGTGCGGCATGCCTTGTGGAACGTCAACGAGGAGCACGGCGCGACGATCCAGCGCCTGTCGGGCTCGCCGGTCGCGATGTACGCGCTCGACTTGAACCCGTCGATCCTCACCGAAGACGCCGAGTTCGTCTATTTCGGGCCGTACATGCAGTACATGTCCGGCGTCACCGACACGCAGGTGAAGTGGACCCTCGAGAACCGCAGCGACAACCCCGGCATTCATGATGGCGACATGTTCCTCGCCAACGACCCGTGGGTCGGCGCGGCGCACCAGATGGATGTGATGCTGCTCTGCCCGGTGTTCTGGAAGGGCGAGCTTTTCTGCTGGGTGACCAACTGCCTGCACCAGTACGACATCGGCGGCATCACGCCCGGCAGCTTCTGCCCGTCGGCGCGCGATGCGTTCGACGAAGGCATCCTCATCCCGCCGGTGAAGATCGTCGAGCGAAACGAGATACGCCGCGACATTGAAGAAATATATTTAAGGAGCAGTAGAAAACCATCCGCCGTCGCGCTCGATTTCCGCGCGCAGCTCGCCGGCAACATGACCGCGCGCGACCGGATTCTCGCCCTGATCGGCAGGTATGGCGCGGAGACGGTCAAGGGCGTGATGAAGAAGATCCTCGACGACGGCGAGCGCGCCTTCCTGAAAAAACTCTCGTCGCTGCCCGACGGCATCTGGCGCGACCGCACTTACGTCGAATGCTGCCGGCCGGGCGATCGGCAAGCACACCGCGTGGTTCTCACGTTGAAGAAGATGAAAAACAGGCTCATCTTCGAGAACGAAGGGACCGCTCCCCAGGCCGGCGGCATCAACGCCACCTACTCGGGCTGGCGCGGCGCGATCATGGTCGCGCTGAACGAGCTGATGTGCTGGGAGCAGTACTACGCGGTCGGCGGCGCGCTGCGCCACGTCGACTTCAACCCGACGCCGGGCACGCTCAACTGCGCCGACTTCCCTGCCTCGGTGTCGACCGCGCCGGTGCAGTGCATGGAGATCTCGCTCTACCCGGCGTACAACGTGCTCTCGAAGATGATCTATCCGTCGCCCGAGTTGCGGCGCGACGTGATGTGCATCGGCGGCACCAGCCAGTGGCCGGCGACCATCTTCCGCGGCATCGATCAGTGGGGCGAGCGCTACGGGTATCTCCTGGTCGATCCGATCGGCGGCGCGATCGGCGCCTTCTCGCACGCCGACGGCATCTCGACCGGCGGCCAGGCGCGCACGCCGATCTGCAAGCTGCCGAACGTCGAGCACACCGAGCAGAGCTTTCCGGTGCTGTTCCTCTACCGGAAGGAAATCGCGGACTCAGGCGGTGCCGGCAAATGGCGCGGCGGGCTGTCCGCAGAGTCGTGTTTCATTCCGCATGGTACCGACCAGATCACGCACGACACGCTCTCCTCCGGAAACGCGATCCCGACCTCGACCGGCATGATGGGCGGCTATCCGGGTGCGGTTAACCGATACAGATTTACCCGGGAAAGCGACATCGCAGAGCGCATGCAGCGCGCCGAGATGGTGCGCGACATTTCCGAGGTCAAGGGCAAGGAGGAGACGCTGCAGCTGCGGCAGCAGGACTTCGTGCAGAACCCGGCGGACGTCTACGCGGTGCTCTGGTCGGCGGCCGGCGGCTTCGGCGATCCGCTCGAGCGCGATCCGGCGAAGGTGCAGGCCGATGTCGACAACGGCGACGTGACGGAGAAGGCGGCGCTCGAGATCTACGGCGTAGTGCTCGGCGATGCGCGCGCCACCGAGCGGCGCCGGCACGAGATCCGCGCGCGGCGCTTGCAGGGACACCACAAGCAAGCGCAGAAGCTCGGCGGCAAGCCGAAGTTCCTCGCGACCGAAGCGGTCGCGGTGCACGACAACAAGCACTACGGCTGCGCGAAGTGCGGCACCGATCTCGGACCGGTGAGCCACAACTACAAGGACTACTGCGTGCGCAACGATCTGCCGATCCAGGCGGCGAACCCGATCGTCGGCGATCCGAAGCGCTTCATCGATCCGACGCCGCAGTTCCGCCAGTTCTGCTGCCCGGGCTGCGGACTGCTCGTCGAGAACGAGATCGCGGTGGCCGACGAGCCGGTGCTGCGCGACGTCGAGATCCTCTCGGGCGGATGAACTTCACCAACGTCGGCTACGACGAGGCGATGCGCCGCGCGCGCGAGATCGTGCCGACGCTGCGCGAGCGTGCGCAGAAATGCGAGGACGCGCGCGTGCTGCTGGCCGAGAACGAAAGACTGCTGCACGAGACCGGGCTCTTCCGCTATCACCAGCCCAAGCGCTTCGGCGGCATGGAGCTGCCCTTCGTCGCCGTGGTCGATATCGTCGCCGAGCTGGCGCGCGGCTGTCCTTCGACCGCCTGGAACGTCGGCAACCTCGGCTGCCACCACTGGATCCTCGGCTACTACGAGCCCGAGACGCAGCGCGAAGTCTGGGACACGAATCCCGACGTGCTGATCGCCTCGTCGATCGCGCTGGCGGCGGGACGCGGCAAGAAGGTCGACGGCGGCTACCAGGTGAGCGGCCGCTGGCCGTTCTCCTCCGGTGTCGACAACTGCGACTGGAACATGCTCGCCGTCACGGTGTACGGCGACGACGGCAAGACCGCCGTCGATTGGCGCCTTTGCATGGTGCCGAAGAGCGACTACCAGATCATCGACACCTGGTACGCCATGGGCATGGTCGGCACCGGCTCGAAGGACATCGAGGTGAAGGAGATCTTCGT
>DASXRW010000273.1:0-2672 GCA_036506355.1 Burkholderiales bacterium | reverse complement strand
TCGATAAAATACTAAGCCAATGCGCGTAGCCTGGCTCAAAGACCTGCGCCTTGCGGATCTGCCGCAGGTCGGCGGCAAGAACGCCTCGCTGGGTGAAATGACCGCCGCGCTTTCCGCCGCCGGCATTCGCGTGCCCGGCGGCTTCGCCACTACCGCGGACGCTTTCCGCGAGTTCCTCGCCGCTGGCGGCCTCGACCGCCGCATCGACGAGGAGCTAAAGAGCCTCGACTGCGACGACGTTAATGCGCTTGCGGCCTGCGGCAAGGAAATCCGTTCCTGGATCGAGAAGGCGCCATTTCCCGCCGATCTTGAGCGCGATATTCAATCTTATTATCAGCAGCTTGAGTCTCAAACCTCAGGTGACGCCTCATTCGCCGTCCGCTCCTCCGCGACAGCCGAAGACCTGCCCGAAGCCTCGTTTGCGGGGCAGCAGGAAACCTTCCTGAACATCCGCGGCGCGGACAACGTTCTCGCTGCCATCCGGCACGTCTTTGCCTCTCTGTACAACGATCGGGCGATCTCCTACCGCGTTCACCAAGGCTTCGCCCATGGCAACGTGGCGCTTTCGGCGGCGGTGCAGCACATGGTGCGGAGCGACCTGGGTGCGAGCGGCGTGCTCTTCACGCTCGACACCGAGTCGGGCTTCCGCGATGTAGTGTTCATCACTTCGTCCTTCGGCCTGGGCGAGATGCTGGTCCAGGGCGCGGTCAACCCCGACGAGTTCTACGTCCACAAGCCGCTGCTCGAGCGCGGCAAACCCGCCATCGTGCGGCGCGCCCTGGGGTCCAAGCTGCAGAAAATGGTCTTCGGAACCGCGCGCGAAGCCGGCAAATCGACGCGCACCGTCGATGTACCCGAGGCCGAACGCCATCGGTTTTCGCTGACCGATGCCGAGGTGCTCGAGCTCGCGCGCCACGCGGTCGCCATCGAGCGCCACTACGGCCGCCCGATGGACATCGAGTGGGGCAAGGACGGCAACGACGGCAAGCTCTACATCCTGCAGGCGCGCCCCGAGACGGTGAAGTCGCGCAAGCGCGATGTCGAGGAGCGCTTCGCGCTGAAGGGCAGCTCGCGCGTGCTCGTGACCGGCCGCGCCATCGGGCACAAGATCGGCAGCGGCACGGTGCGCATCGTGCCCGACGCCTCGCAGATGTCGCGCGTGAAGCAGGGCGACGTGCTCGTCACGGACATGACCGACCCGAACTGGGAGCCGGTGATGAAGCTCGCCGCGGCGATCATCACCGACCGCGGCGGGCGCACCTGCCACGCGGCGATCATCGCCCGGGAGCTCGGCATTCCGGCCGTCGTCGGCTGCGGCGACGCCACCCAGCGGCTGAAGGACGGCCAGGCGGTGACCGTCTCGTGCGCCGAAGGCGATACCGGCAGCGTGTTCGACGGCCTGGTGCCGTTCGAAGTGTCGAGCCGCGAGCGCGGCGAGATGCCGCGCATCCCGGTCAAGATCGCGATGAACGTCGGCAACCCGCAGCTCGCCTTCGAGTTCGCGCAGCTGCCCAATGCCGGCGTCGGCCTCGCGCGGCTGGAATTCATCATCAACAACGAGATCGGCGTGCATCCGCGCGCCTGCCTCGACTACCCGAAGCTCGAAGGCACGCTCAAGCGCAAGGTCGAGGAGGCGGCGCGGGGATATGCCGATCCGCGCGCCTTTTTCGTAGAGAAGATGGTGGAAGGCGTCGCCACCATCGCCGCGGCGTTCTGGCCCAAGCCGGTGATCGTGCGCCTGTCCGACTTCAAGTCGAACGAGTACCGCAAGCTCCTCGGCGGCGAGCGCTACGAGCCCGATGAAGAAAACCCCATGCTCGGCTTCCGCGGCGCCGCGCGCTACATCGCGCCGAGCTTCCGCGAATGCTTCGAGCTCGAGTGCGTGGCGCTGCGCAAGGTGCGCGAGACGCTCGGGCTCACCAACGTCGAGCTGATGGTGCCTTTTGTGCGTACGCTGGGCGAAGCCCGCCAGGTTTTGGCGTCGATGGAGCAGCACGGGCTCAAGCGCGGGCAGAACGGCCTACGCATCGTGATGATGTGCGAGCTACCCTCGAACGCCGTGCTCGCCGAGCAGTTCCTCGAGCTCTTCGACGGCTTCTCCATCGGTTCTAACGATCTCACCCAGCTCACGCTGGGCCTGGACCGCGACTCAGGTTTGGTCGCCGAGACCTTCGACGAGCGCGACGCGGCCGTGAAGGCAATGCTCGCGATGGCGATCCGCGCCTGCCGCAAGCAAGGCAAATACGTCGGCATCTGCGGGCAGGGCCCCTCCGATCATCCCGATCTCGCCCGCTGGCTGATGGAGCAGGGCATCGAGAGCCTGTCGCTCAATCCGGATACGGTGGTCGCGACCTGGATGGCGCTCGCCGAGCCTCCCCCGCCCGCCAAGAAATCAGCGACTGCGTAGCAGCCGCTGTTTTTCCCGGTTCCACTCCTTCTCCCGCTGGTCAGCGCGCTTGTCGTGCTGTAGCTTGCCGCGCGCGAGCGCGAGATCGAGCTTGATGCGGCCCTTGGCGTAATGCAGGTTGAGGGGAATCAGCGAGTAGCCGCGCTGCTCGACCTTGCCGATGAGGCGCCGGATTTCCTCCGCGTGCATCAGGAGCTTGCGCGTGCGCGTCGGGTCCGGGACGTAGTGCGTCGACACCGTGGGGAGAGGGCTGACGTGCGCACCG